>NZ_JAKRFW010000002.1:0-273701 GCF_022347905.1 Pseudoalteromonas sp. Of11M-6
ATTAAAGCCATTAACTCCATGCCCATCATGATTTCAGGGCCAGCCATTAAGAAAACAATAACTATTGCTAGTGAATGCCAAATGCCTTTTGACATTAAACCTTTGATTCGTTCAAACACTAACCCCTCCTTGTATAGCTAACGCCGCAAATAAACGGCAAAAATTAGTTGGCTAAAATTTGTGAGGCAAGAACAAAGCCAACTGGTTTTTGTCCGCCCTTTTTGATTTGCCTTGTTAGGTATACAAATGCCTTACTAAGGCAAATAAAGCTAATAAAATAAGTGCTATAAACAGTAATTGGTGGACTAAATAAAAGCTCTTTACGGCTTTTAAACGAACACTTGAAAAATACGCCTGTTTATAAACAAACCCGAAGACAAGCACCACTGAAAACATAGCCAAGATAAGAGCCAAAGCAATCAGCTTGGTAACAAATGGGTTTAGCAAATTTAAAAGGCTAGAGCCTGCTAATGCAATAAACATAGTGAGAATTGCTGCCTCAAAAAAGGCTTTAAATTTTACTTTTGAGTTTTCCAATTGCACAAATGCTCGATGTATACCTAACGCCCTGTTAATGGGCAAATTTAGTTGGCTACAATGTGAAGCGGAGCGAAACCAGCCAACTGAATTTTGTCCACTTTAAACAGTTTGTTAGGTGTGCTTAAACTTTCTATACGAAAGATACGCAAAGAAAGGAAAAAACATTACTAGCACGTCAATAAGCAACCGAAACATTGCGTACAAGTACACATTCGGTTGGGTTTGAAACCAGTCATGATCAGTTGTTTGACTCTCTGAGTCATATACAACAACACTTTTGAAAAATGGCCCAAATCGATTGCTCATTTTTAAATAATTTAGCGTGTACTTGCCATTCTTCGAAGGAACTAATTCCCACAACCAGAAAAAATGTTCTGGACATGGTTGCTAATCACAAGCCAATAGCTTGTTTGAAGGCCACTCGCCGAATTCATTGAAGTAATTATCAATTTCTAAAGCTTTGCTTTTAGTCCTCTGAACTTGAAGCTTTGTGTCATTTGCTGTTGTTTTAGCATCCAAAACTAAATTACTAAAATCGAACGAGGCGAGAAGCAAACCTACTAGAAAAAATGGTATCGAAATTATGATTAAAGCTCCGCGCTTCATTGCACACCTAACGCCGCAAACAGCGGAGAGCGTAGCGAATCCGCTGCTTTGCCTTGTTAGAGCTAATTCTCATGCCGGTGCCACTCTTTGTAAACCTTCCAAATGGCTTCGAAGTTTGAAGTTGATTCTGGGTGCATTAACCTTTCGAATGACGTTCTTTTAGGATCGCAAATATTTTTAACTTCGTTGATATATGCTTTCTTAAACCTGCCTTTATCGGTTTTATCATCAAGGTATTTTCCACAAGCATCTTCATAAGCATTTAAATAACTTTCGGTAGATGACCGCCATGTACTTTCTAAAAACTCTAAGTGTGGCAACTCCTCTTCAGAAAGATTTTCTTTTTTTCGACCTTTTAAGAAATCTTGAATTTTAAAACCGCAGTCTTCCATGCGGTTGCGAGCATTCATAATTTGTTCTCTTAGGGAGGTTTCCGTTTGTCCTATAGCGATATTATTGGCTTTATCAGCATTGCGAAGAGACTCTTTGCTTGCCCCGGAAGCTTTTGACGCAAAATAAATAGTTACAAACATGCTGACTAAAGCAATACCAGCACTACCCAGAGCTATGTAATCACCCGTATCCATTACTTCTTGCCACCTAGTACATTTTCTATCTCATCAGCTAAATCTGCTAAGTCATCATTACTTGCAGACTCAACTATGTTGTAGCTCTTCTGGATATTTCTTGGCAGACCAAGTTCTTGGTCGATTTGCTCGATTATCTTGCGCTTATCGTCTTCACTAAGCGGCTTTTTACTTTGTTTATAAATTAAGCCATCAATTTCGCGCTTAACTTGCTTCGCTTCTTGAAGTGTTCGTGAACCTCTAAGATCTTGCGGTGAAATCCTAGATCTGCTTGTAAAGCCATCTGATGCAATAGCGTCCTTTATTCGTTTGGCGTAGTCTCTCGCCAATTCTTGAAATGTTGCCATTTAAAACTCCTTAACTTGATTTATCGTTGGCTCTAACGCCCAAATAACGGGCTAATAATGCTTGGCTATACTAGTGAGCGCAGCGAACCAAGCCAAGCTTTATTAGTCCGAGCGTTAATTTGCTTGTTAGGTTTAAGTTTTTGACTTACTTTTGTCTTTAGTAACTTCAAGCAACTCTGTTTCACCTGTGCATTTATTAATTTTAAATATCTGCTTTTCAACCTTTTCAACAGCCCAACAGGCTTCATTTGGTTCGTCTATTTTATCTATTAGCTTCATCCCGCCCATAAGAAGAAGCATAAAACCCATTGGAACAAACATAAAAAGAAAAATATTTATGAGCTCTTTTGTATCTTTATCAGCGAATGATAAAAGCGATGTCAATATTCCTTTTGCAGATTTTTCATCAACAGGCATGATTACTCCTTTAAACCTAACGCTTAAATCAGGTGCGCCGTAGGCGTCACCTGGATTTTCTTGTTAAGTGGCGGTTACTCAATTGTTCTTTTCAGTCTTGCTACTCGATTAATCTGCGTAAGAACTGACACTTCTTTTTTTAACACATTAGAAGAATGTGCTTTATCACTAATATAATTAGATATTTCTTGGAGAAGAGGATACTTTCTTTGAGCCTTTGCTCCTAGCCATCCAGCTGCCTTTATTCCAGTGCTTATAAAAGGAACAAAGAGGCCAGCTCCATCCACACTTAAATCTACAGCATTCCGTGCAACAGCCTTACCTCTTAATGCTTTTTCTACTTGCTCATTATATTCTCTTATTCTCACGTATCTTTCTTCTATCGGCAAACTTGATAGCTCAGTAAACAATCTATTGAGACATTTTCTAGACAGTGGGTTTTCAATTTCATTAAGATATTCTGAAATAGAGATATAATCATTCACATCAAAAACAGACAGTAACTCAACTGAAATATTTCTCGTAAGTTCAGGGTTGAACATACTTTGTTCTTCACCCAAATACTGCATATTTGATAGTTTGTAGAAGTTCAGGCTATTTGCCATTAGTATGGCAATTTGTTGATCTGAAAAACCACTACTCTCTTCAAAAAAAGGATAATAAGTTGCGTCAAGAGAATGAGAAATATGTATAGCTTCTGAACTTGCCAAAAACTCCAATTCACATCTTTTCTTTGTTTCCTCTGTCATGTGACTTGTAATAGTTTGATTAACACCAAAAGATGGAATCGATTTTGTTGCTGTTAAATTTAATGCATCAAAGCTATTTCTCAATGCGCTTGTTGGCCATGTTAGTATCCTTTTCAAGAAATCAGGCTTTTGACCACATTCAGTACTTAATTTAGACAAGAGGGGGTCAATATCTCTGATAAAGTCAATGTCTTTGAAAATGTAGTTCTTTTGAGTCTCTACTATATCTATGGCACTCAAAGCAGCTAAAGCTCTTCTTGAAATAACACTCTCACTTTTAGTCTGATAGCATTCTTTTAGAAAAGCATGATCCAACCTGAATTCAGGTTGCGTGTTTACAATTTTCAACCGACCTTGCTCAATCAAATAAAGAAGATCATCCTTTGACAGTTTCTGTTTTTCCAGAAAGTCATTCATCTTTTCTGTTAAAGGCAGTATGCAAAATACTTCATCATATAGCAGCAGGTGATTTCTCAAATTGACATTGCTAAACACACTAAAATCTAACAGACACTTACTTGTTTGTTCATCAAAGAAAAAAAGATCTTTTTTTGAAAATCCTCCTGAATATATATTACTGGCATTGTCAAACCACAACCTTTCATCTCTTTCTAGATATCCAGGATCAAAATTCTTGAGAGTCGATGACGCAACGACTTCAAAAATATTCGTAGGTTTAGCAGGTTCTTTTTTTTCTTGGCTAAATGTCAACCTATAATCATATGGAGAACTAGCTTCCATTAGAGTTTCTCTTAGCTCGTCAATGGAACCGCTATACATTTCATCATTAACGCTATAATGGATTACTTTTTTGTCATGATCGGTATCGATTTTTGATACCAATACATTTGGGTAAAGGCATTCGATGTGATTTATTAATTGAAATCGAGTAAAAGGCAATCCTTCGTAATTTGCGCCAAGAATAGAATCATCAATTGGGTCAACCTTTTCAATGAACCTGCTAGGTCTCTTATTTACTAACTGGACTGGTGATGTAATGAACCTTATAGAATTATCATACTCCTTTTCTAATGAGAGAAAGTCATCAACCTCCTCATTCAAAAAGATTTGATATTCTAAATCACTAATCTTGTATAGTTCTGTAACGTAATACGGGTATTTTGCCCGAAAAATTAAATCAACCCTTTTACATGAACCCTTATAATTGAGCATTACTTCCTCATAAAATCGATGCTAATTGAGCCACTTAACAATTTAATATCGAGCGATTGGGTCGTTTTTCTACAGCAATCTGTCTCGTTTTTGTCCCATGACTATTGATAGCAAATTTAGGAAGTACTTACCAGCATTGAAGTTACGTTACATTGATCTAAATGTGAACACGACAAAAACGACCCACAGGGTCGTTTTCCTGACTATGGAAGAAACTCAATTACAATGGATGTATATACAGTTATTTAGGTGAAAGGATGAACGTCAGCTTTTCGCTCAAAGCCACCCTTAGAGCATTTACGTTAACTCATTTCGGGGCAGAAACATGTTAGTGCCGCCGTCCGCATTTGACCAATAGCTGAAATGTCAGTATTCATAGCGTTCTATATTTGTACTCTGTCAGGTCAAAAATTAGCGCTTATTCACTTAATTGTGTTCACTTAATTGAATAAGTCACTTTACTCACTTGGATGATAATGGCGAATACCATTGTCATCCACCATGACGTAACAGCTATCGTGGTTTTGAAACGCTTTGTAAAACACCTCGTCATAAAGCAGCTTTTCGCTTTTCGTTTCGCCGCCAACTCCTTGATAACTAACCAACATGTGACATTCGTGACAAATAAGCGGATTCACCAAGCGCTTATCAGCAGCTTTGACTACTGCGGTTACTTCATACACTTTACCGTGCTCTTTATTTTTGAACCAAGTCATACACTAATTTCGCTCCAATTAAATCACTCAGCGCTGTTCCTACAGACTTAAACAAAGTAATTTCATTCTCGTTACTTCGACCTAGGTTATTTTTAGTCATTTCGCTAAGCTCTGCAACCACCTTATCGGGGCTAAACTTACCTTCACTGATCGGTAACAACAATTCGCCCGCCTCGTTCAATACATTGGCGCGACTATCTACAAAAACGCGGCTCTTAGTTACCGTTGTGGTATCAATTTCTCGACAATCTTTATGGTGATTGCCAATGCAGTCTATATGCGTGCCATCGCTCAACCACTCTCCATTGAACAAAGGCGTATGACTGCCTGTTGCACAGCTGATCACATCTGCCGAAGCAATAACAGATGCGGTTGCCTGCTGATACAATGAAAATTCCACTCCCTGATGCTGCGAGGACAATAGCTCCAGCAACAGGCGTCCTTTTTCAGAATTACGTGCAATTATTGAAATTTTACTATAATTTCTAACACTTAAATGAGCATTAATCATGTAACTAGCTAAATTGCCTGAGCCAAAGAAAACCAAATGTTTGGCATGTTTAGGTGCTAAATACTCCGCGGCTAATGCTGACACAGCAGAGGTTCTCCACAATGTTACTTCGGTGCCGTCCACAAGCGCGAGCGGCTCACCGAACTGCCTAGAAAACAGCATGATTTTTGAGTAAAGGCTGGCTTTATCGTACTGGTTGTTATCTGGGAAATAGGTAAACGCCTTTACGCCAATCACATCGGCATTCCAAGCAGGTAAAACAGCAAAAGCGTCATGATTGTTGTGACTATTATCTAGCTCAAAAACTTGCCGTGTTGGTGTACCTGCTGGTTGCGCAAAACCCTGTTTAAGCGCCTGAATTAAGCTTGGGTAGTTGAGGCTATCCGCGACCTCTTGGCGAGCAATAATTTGCATCCTAACTCCTTAGTTCGTTAGCTGAAATACTTGTGGCGCGTGGGTTAAGCATTCAAAACCATTTTCAGTCACCAGTACATCTTCTTCCAAGCGCACACCACCATAATTTGGAATGTAAATACCCGGCTCTATGGTAATGATATTGCCAGCTTCTAATTGGTGATCGACCCCAGGTTTAATAAACGGCTGCTCGTGTAGAAATAGCCCCACACCGTGACCAAGTCCCTCACCTGCGTATTGTGAAAAGTCACTATGACTTAACACATCGTGTGATGCGTTATTTAAATCTATGCAGTTAACGCCCGCTTTTATTAGCGCCAACGCAGCTCGCTGTGCATGTTGGACCGTGTCATAAATGGATTGTTGTTGCTTCGTCGGCTCCCCTAACACGTAACTTCGCGTCATATCAGAGCGGTAGCCGCTTATCACCGCACCAAAGTCGATAAGTACTAAATCGCCTAGGTTAAGTTTTGTCTGTCCTGGGTTTCCGTGCGGTAAGGAAGAACGCGCACCAAATAATAGGATTGTGTCAAAAGAGAGACCTTCGGAGCCTAGCTTTTGCATCTGATACTCAAGCTCAATTGCCGCGTCTCGCTCAGTGATCCCTACTTTTAACAAAGGCAGTGTATGGGCAAGCGCCGAGTCAGCTATCTCGGCGGCGCGTTTAATACAGTTAATTTCATCACTATCTTTAACTTGTCTTAGCGATTCCACCCAAAGCGGCGCGGCAATAAGCGTGGTATTTTTTGCGCTGATGTTTAATGAGACATAATCTGCGTGACTGATTTGATGCGCTTCAAATGCAAGCTGTCGCGGCCCATCCAATAATCTAAAAATACAATCAGGTAGCGTTTCTTTATCACGATTTCTTAAAATAACTTCGACTCCCACCGCTTCATTGCTAGCACGCTCAAAGTAACGATAATCAGTAATGAGTCGGTGTCGCCCATTTGAAGACATCAACAATGTTGCTGCATGACCGGTAAAGCCGGTTAAATATACAATATTCTCGTAGCCATAAATAATGATAGCGTCACTTTGATGTTGTTGTAATTTATTGACTAAGCGTTGCTGTCTGGCTGCGTAATCTACATTCATCGTAGTAAAAATCCTCTTACTAATGGATCGTGGTCGTCTAAAATAAATTGGTGTCGGCCTGTAATATAGGCCACGCCCGAAACTATTGGGATCAACGATTTACTATCATCACTAAGTTGATAACAAACATCTAAACCCAAGCCTAATATACCTTCAATAAAGATACGTTGGTTTGCGGCAAGCTCATCTCTGGCGGCAAGAATTGCAGCCCTACCACTGACCCCTGTCCCTGTTGGACTGCGATCTAATTCGCCATCGGCAAAAATGCACACATGCTTACTGTGAGCAGAGTCCGATTTTTGAGAATTGGAATAAAAAATCACACCATATAAAAATGCGAGGCGCGCATCGTCATGCACTAAGCTAATCTGTGTTGCAATTTCTTGTTTAAGCGTTAAACCTAACTGCTGAATGTAAGCTGCATTTGCTGACGTAAGAGCTAAATCGATTGTATCAGCGTCAATATAGGCATAAAACGCACCACCAAATGCGATATCCACTGAGATTAAACCAAATTCAGATGTCTTGACTTGCTTATCAAGTGTCACTACCTCTGCTGGTACATTAGCAAATTCAGCTTGGCCGTCTCTTAGCCATGCGGTAATTAGCCCTGCAGGCGTATCTATCAACAACTGTTTCTTTGCGGGATTGTGCTGTAAAAATAGTGTAGCTAAAGCAATAATCGCATGACCACACATTGTTGAATATCCTTCATTATGAAGAAATAACACGCCAAAATCGCTTACTGGTAACTGCTTTTCAACGATAAGCGCACCATACATATCAGCATGACCCCTAGGCTCATACATCAGCGCGGTGCGATAGTGATCAAGATTTTCTACGCAGTATTGCCGTTTATCTAAAATAGTGTTGCCTTGAGGTTCAGGGAAACCATCGACAATTACCCGCAAAGGCTCTCCGGCGGTATGCATGTCAACCGTCTCTATTACTTCCGCGTGGCTCAGTATTTGCTCAAAATCTATTGTTAACGTCATCATACTCTCCGTGACATGAAATAAGCCAAACGTTTTGTTTGGCTTAAACCAAGAACTAGGTGCATAGCACCCAGTCTTGGCTATCACCAGGGAAATTAAAACGTAAACCTTGCAACTAACGACGCGTAACGCTCAGTTTGTCGTAACGTTGTAATGCCGTAGTCAGGGTTAACGATTAAGCCATTTGCACCATCTAAAGATCGCTGTTCATTGATCCCAAGCGCTTTATCACTGTTTAGTAGGTTATAAACGGTGCCCTTGAGTAACAAGTCATGTCCCATAATATCTGTAGAGTAACTGAGTGATAAGTCTATCGTGGTTGCCCAAGGAAGATTACCTACACTACCGCGAGGGGCTGGGTTGCCATTTTCGTCGTAATGCGAAACATGGCCATAATCTTTACTTACGCATGCATCCCAAGGGCTTCCTGCGGTACAGCTATCTATACCGACTGGGTGCTTAGAGAAATAGTTAGTCGGGCGACCTGACGACGTTCTTGCAACCAGACCCAAAGTTAACTCATCTGTGATATCGTAAGAACCTGATACTTTTATTGAATGGCGATGGTCATTCGGTAAATTACCATAGCCGTGATCCATCAGATCCGCGTAATCATAAGAAGTTGTCCAACCTGGATCCGCCTGATCGTTATCGGTTTTCACTAAACCTTCTGTATTACCATAGCTGTGTGACCAAGTATAAGAAGAATTAATCCGTAACTTATCAGTAATATTTCCTTCTAAGGTAAATTCAAGTGCCAGATATTTACGCACAGCCTGTTGTAGGGCAAGCTCTTCTGCACTGAGTGTCACTTCATCGACTTGGCCATCGCCATCGAAGTCATAACTCATGGTGATCGCTTCACCCGGGTTATTTAGCACATAGTAAGAACCCTGACCGACATTGTCTTGGATACCGAGTTCGGCCAATTTCTTCGCAAGCACAGGACCAACATCCGTATCTTCAACACTGCGTCCAAGGTCTCGATAAATCGCTCTAACCCCAAATGCCATATCGTCAAAAACGGTGGTCTGATATCCTAAAGTCAATTCATCAGAATACATCGGCTTAAGGGTGGATGAAGCAATCAAACCGGGCTCTGTAATTCCGCGTTGACGCCAGCGTCTATCTCGAAGCATTTCCCCTCGACTTGGCGAGCCATCACTTAATAAAACAGGATAGCCATCACTGTCTACTTGATCGAGGTCGAAATACTCAAACCACTCTACTGAAGCCGAGCCTTGAGTGATGTTCATGTTGGCAGAAACAGGTTGAAAGTACCGCCCGTAAGTAAAGAAAACTTTGGATTCGCCATCACCGTTTAGGTCATAAATCGCTTGAAATCTAGGCGCAAGTTGGTTATCCATATCTACAAACGCTCTACCGTCAGTAACGGTATTTTCAAACTGACTATAACGCAGGCCCAGATTTAACACGAGTTGGTCGGTGACTTGCCAAGAATCATTGACGTAGAAAGCAAGCGAGTTAACCTCAGAATCAACCGTCCTTGTTCTTATTCGACGTTCGATATAATCCTGACCGAGCGCAGCACCAGAAATGCTCCCTTCACCAGCGGTTTTGATTGTCCACCAGCCTTCTGCGTCTCCAAGGCCATTTTGACCTTCAAAGTGATCTACCGTAACTTTAGTATAATCAACACCGAACAAAATGGAGTGGTAATCCAAATCGATATTAAAGTCGACTCTCGCTTGATCACGGATAAACTCTTGCTCAGAAACACTGCTGGCTGTATGACTTGATAAAGTAACGAATCCCTCTCTTTCATCCCAAACACCCGGCACTGTTGATGCGACAATATTTTCAACGTTTTCGGTCACTCGGCCCACCACAGCCGACACCGAGAAAAAGTCAGAAAAGTAACCACTATAATTGACACTGTAAACCTTGCCGCCATCTTCACCAGGAGCCGCAACCCCTTGTTTATCACCAATCACATCGCTTTCCCAGTCATAGGCATAGGTTTGCCGTGTCCATTCTCTTTTGTTATTCATGGCGGAAAAACCGATGGAATGGTCTTCATTGATGAACCAATCAACTTTTGCAAACCAGCGATCTTCATCTCGTTTTCTGTCATTGAAGGTCGTTTGCCCAGCCCAACGATTAACCTCCCGTCGAGGTGCATACAAACCATAGTAAAATAAGCTGTCCTCTATTAGTGCACCACTTGCCCAAACTTGTAGCTCTTTAAAAGAGTCGTATTCTTGCTCAGTATTAAGATTCACTGTGCCATTATCTAGGTAGTTTGAGTCGTGATAACTATGGGTTGAAGCAAGGTCTATTCTCACTTCTGCCCCTAAGTTAAATTCGTTATCCCCAGATTTAGAAATTGCGTTAACGATGCCACCTAGTGCGCCACCAAATTCAGGACTAATTCCCCCCGTTTTGATTTGAGTTTGTGAGATAGCTTCCCAAGGCAAACGAATTGAGCCTAAACCAGTTTGAATACTCGTGACATTTAGACCATTAAAATAGTAGCCATTCTCAGCCGATGAGGACCCACCGAAACTTGAGGCTCTATTAAATGAATCACCACCAGGCTCAGCTGTACCGGGTGCCAATAACGCTATACTTTCAAAGCCGGTATTTACTGGCATGACTTTAAGCTCGGCGTCTGTAAACGTTACTCCAGCAGTTGAAGAGGCCATATCCACACGTCGAATCGCCGTGCCAGTCACCGCTATCCGTTCTATGTCCTGCCCTTGTTGTAATAATTGAGCGTCTAAGATTAGCGCCTGTCCAATATTAAGCTCGACATCCTCTTCAATAACGGACTCGAATCCAGCTTTATTAATTGACACGCTGTAACGGCCAACAGGCAGATTACGCAAAATGTATTCGCCCTTGCCATTAGTTTGTACAGCAAACTTCAGTCCCTTGGATTTGTGTGTAAAGGTCAATTGAGCCTGAGATAACTCAGTACCTTGACCATTTACGATGCTCCCTTTCACAGTACTATTGCCATCTGCAGCAAATGCAGTAGAAGTCCCCAATGCTAGAGCAAGTGCTGATGCAGTGAGTGATTTACACAGTGTTTGCGCTGTTTTTTTGTTATTACGCATATTGTTGTCCTTTTGTTCCCATTGATTTGAGTGTTTTTTGGTAACGAACAAACAATACACAATTGATATATTGTATACAATATTAATTATGCAATTAATATTAATAAAAGTGATAACACTATGATTTAGATAAAGATTATTTATATAACTTTTATTTCAGTCTGTTTCCTATACCACTTGTACTCAGCGTAATTATCTGAAAAAGTAGGTAGAAAAAACTTAACCAACTGAAATATAACACATTTAAAACTCAACCTAATTTTATTAGTGCCCATTCCAGTAAAATTGAATCTACTTCAATTCAGCCTTTAACTTACTCGCTTTACGCTTCATATAAATTCGCCATAACCCAATCAAATTACTCACCAAAAAAGTACTTTCTAACACAATCGCCATGGGAGAGCCGATATAACAATTATGTATCAGCCAACACACCGTACCTAACATCATCACACACCGAAATACCACTTGCTTGCGAATAAATGCACCAAATGTCAATAAAATACTACCAATAACAGCATAAAGTTCGTAATTTGCATTTAATTGTACTAAAGGTGGCACGGTATTGAGTAGTAGAAACCCGATAAGCAAGCGCTTTGACTGCGACTTGATAAACACCAGATATCTGAGGCTAGCAACCGCCATAAGCAAAGCACCAGCCATAGCATCAAGTAGATAGAAGTGAATTGCAGTGAGTGCAGTCGACAAGCTTAGTGCCAATAACACCTGCTGGCGTTTCATAAATTGAAATGAGGCGAGATCGAGTAAAACAGCAAGGGTAACCAAAACTTGAGATAATAAGAACATGACAAACTCCTAAAAGAAGCATTGTCACAGGCTGTTAGCTAACTGTAATTCACCTAAGTTAATTTTCGACCGCTATTTTCCTAAACGGTACTTTTATCGTAATTTCGACACCTTGTAATTTCGCCGTTTTACAGCGGATCTCGCCTTTTAAAAGTTGCGTTACCAAATTATAAACAATATGCATGCCTAATCCGCATCCGCCTTGATTACGTTTTGTGGTTACAAATGGCTCAAACAAGGTCTTTTGCATTGCTTCGTCCATGCCGACACCATTGTCGTAGTATACAATAGTCCAGTGGCTATCCGTCGCCTCGACTAACACGCTAACCGTACCAGAGGCACTCCCCTCAAAGCCATGGATAACGGAGTTGTTAAATAGGTTTGCCATTATTTGATAAACCGCGCCTGGATAGGTGGAGAGATTTACATCAGCATTCCCATCTATGGACAAATATACTTCTTTATTTTTAGCCAATGGCTTAAGTGAGTCGAATACGTCATTGATATATTCAAGCAGGTTAATATCACGCTCAGTCTCACTGGATTGATCTACTGCGACTTGCTTAAAGTTACTAATAAGGCTTTCTGCTCTTTGCAGATTGCGACTAATCAGCAGATATCCTTCTTGCTGTGCATCGATGGAGGAAACCAAATCTTTTTGCTTAAGGGTTTTATTCTCAAGCTTTTCTACCAACTCAGATAAACAATCTTCGTTATGAGAAAGCGCTGTGATAGCAATACCCAAAGGTGTATTGATCTCATGCGCAACCCCCGCAACCACAACACCTAAAGAAGCCATTTTTTCACTTTCAATCAAGTCTTCTTGCGTTTGCTTTAACTCAAACATTGCTTGCTCAAGTTTCTGATTCTTTTTATATAGCTCATCGGTGCGCATCGCAACTTTTATCTCAAGTTGCTCGTTTAACGACTGCAAGGCTTGTTGATGTGCTTTCAAATCAGCAATATCTTTCAGTGCCCCCGCTATCCGCGTTGCTCTACCATTATCATCTCGTGCAACTACCTTTCCTCTATCTAATACCCAGATCCACTCTCCCTGTTGATCTTTAACTCGAATAGACAATTCATATACGTCTTCACGGCCGTCCACACAAGATTGCAGGCGCTCCTCAAGTAACACACAATCTTTAGGGTGTACAAACTGGTCAAGTTCATCGAGGATGAGTTTATCTTGGAGATCACTAAAATCGATCCTTGGATTTACGCTGTAACGATAAATTTTACCCGACTCAACATGCCAATCCCAAAGTTCATCACCACTTGCCCACAATGACAACTCTAACCGCTCTTGTAACGCTGACATTTTCTGATTATCCCGCAGCACTTGCTGATAACGCCGTTGTCTCGCTCGAACAAATGCTGCAATGATAAGCACAATGACTAGGGTATAAAGGGTCTTCGAGTAAGCGTTCCACCAAATTGGTGCAGCGATATAAATGCTAAACTCGTGAACGGGCGACTGCATATTAAAGCGATTAACGGTATAGGTTTCTACTCGATAGGTGCCAGGCTCAAGCTGGAGTAAATTTATTTGCCTTGCTCCATTTGCAAGTTTCAGCCACTTGTCGCTTAGTCCTTTAATACGGTAATAAAAGCTCAGCTTCTCAGAGCCAAAGTCTAGACTTGAATATTGCAACGATATGATATTTTGGTCATAGCGTAATCGTAATGAGCCCGCAAGCTCTGGCGCAACAGAGAGGATCCCATCGAGACTTGGCTGTAAAGGCTCGCCCAGTAATTCGATTGTGGAAACTAAAATAGGCCGCGCGGTATTTGAAATTGATACATTCTGGGGGAAGAACTGATTAAATCCTTTGGCTCCACCCATAAAAATTCGGCCGTCAGGGGCTTTCCATGCGGCATTGTAGTTGAATTCGTGCGCTTGTACGCCGTCAATTGGAAGAAAATTATCAATGGCAAAATCCATTACATTAATGCGCGACAGCCCACCACTGGTGCCAAGCCACATATATTCATAGTCATCATAAACCAGCCCCCACACGGCTTGGTTTCCTAGTCCTTCTTGCTCTCCTATGGTTCGGACAACTTTCATTTGCTTATCAACTAAACTAATGCCCGCTTCACTTGCAACCCAGATACGTTGCCACGGGTCTTCATCTATCATAAAAACTAAATTCGACTTTAAGCCATCCTGCGTAGTCAGATTATGGAGCTGGCCTTTACTAAACTTGAACAACCCCTCACCTATAGTGCCAAACCATAAATCTTGCCCAACAACTTTAAATGAAGATACATGTGAAGGTGCATCTGAACGATTTTCGAAAAACTGCACTAGGGTTTTAGACTCCACGTCGTATCTCATTAGGCCTAGCGTCCTGGAACTTACCAAAATCTGTGATTGGTATTCGATAACATCATTAAAGCTAAGCTCAGGACCATTATTCGAGTTAGGCATCAAATGGCTGTATTCCCCTTGGGTTAAAGCATACCTAACAACGCCATCACCTCTTGTTGTTACCCACAAGGTATCATCATAGATCTTTACTTGGGTGATAAAGCTTCCTTTGATTGCAGATAAACTCGGGAAAATTCGATGCGCTTCGATAAAGCTCGATTTTTGATAAATATATAAACCCGATGACGTACCTATCCAAAAGCGCTCGCCACTGTCTAGTGCGAAATTCCTAACATCAGGATGCCCCAAAGGAGCATGCGGAAAGTTTTGTTCACCAACGTGACCAAACGATTCGCTCAGTTGACTAAAAAAGTGCAGCCCCTGTGACTCCGTCCCTATCCATAAATCGCCGTTTCTATCTCGTTGAACACTAAGTACATTGTTATCTTGTAGACCATCATATTGTTCTGCACGGCGATACCAATGCCGCTTGATACTACCTTGCAGATCTAAAATAAACACTCCTGTATTGGAAGCAACGAGTATCTCATTCGCCCTTACTTTAATTTGGTGAATGCTGAGGTTTACTTTCGCACTGACCGACTTTTGCCATTGCACTTTATTGAACTGAGTGTCGAAACTAATGATTTTATCATCCGAATCAACCACGAATATCCTTCCGTGGGAAAGCGACAGTGTTTTAAACTCACCTTCCAACAGAACGTTCGCACCTACTTTGTCTTTTGGCTGACTGACTAGGCCATCTGCATTGAGGTAAACAAATGCATCCCTTGTTTCTTGGACTTCACGAACAAATTTACCAGTTAAATAAAGTTTTTCAGGCATTAAGGTTTGGTAGTTAACTCGGTAAGCATCGCCCTCTTCTGTTGATACTGTCACTGATTCACCATAACATGCCACTTTTTTAACTCTATCGGAGCTAACCGCCTCATTCTGCGCCGCTAAGATAGAGCGAAAGGTCCCCGCTTCAGTATCGTAAATGCTAAGCCCAGTACTTGTTCCAACCCAGATATATTTGCCACTGTGGCATAGTGAGGTAATAAAGCCACCGGAGAGATGATGTTTGGAGTTCTGCTTTACTTCAAATTGAACAAAATCATGACCATCAAAACGATTTAGGCCAGACTGTGTGCCAACCCAAATGTACCCGAGTTGATCTTGCGCAATGGCAGTGATAGTGACCTGACTGAGGCCAGAATTATAGTCATAGCGTCGCATAACCTGCGCCGTATCGCTAAATTCGGGAAAACTGGCGGCACAAGGAAAACTCGGTAATAACAACAGCAGCAACACACAAAACCATTTCAGTGTGCTGTATGGTACAACGAACAGAGACATGCGCTTGAGTAGAGTCATATAGTCGAGATGTTAGCCCGCGTTATATTAACTATAGCAAAAGCGAAAAAGAGCATGTGTTTTTTGACAAGTTTAGCGCATACATGCGCTACAGAGCTAAGCTACAAATAGCTAAATCAATTTAAAATCTATTTCCAAGGCTTATAACTCAAAATGACTATGGATCCCCGTGCCGTGCAGTAGCTCATACTTCTCTAGCAAGCCGTTTTCAAGCGTTACTAAACTAATCGCAGAGTCTGACACCAAATAGCCATGTTTTTTTAGCGATGAAGGATGCTTACTTACCGATAGCTGCCAGCGTTTCGTAAAGAGATTCAGAGGACTATATTTGGCATACAAAATCGTGTCCATCTTATCTAAAATATTGATAAGCGGCTTTGGAAATTCGTTTTTTATCCCTGATGCGGTTAGCTGCCAAATGCGGTTATCATGATGACCAAAACGAGCCTGAACCGAAAAGCAAAACGAATAATGTACATCGCCTGAGAGTATAATGGTTTCTTTAGGTGTATCTGGACGCTTAAAAATTTCAATTAGCTTTTTCGCAGCCCCTTCATGTGCCATCCAATTTTCCACATCCACCACCAACGGTTCACCACAGGTGTTAAATATGGCTTGTATGGTTTCGATTGCCTTTACCCCAAATACTGGCGCAGGACTGACCATCAATACTGCACTGTGGTCAATAAGCGTGTCTTGCAGCTCCATCAACATTTCCCAGTCGAGTAAACCACTTGGTTCATTGAAATCCTGTTCATTACGCCACCGATGTGTACGAGTATCTAGCACCACCACTTTTGGAAACGTATCTAAACAATAATGCCAGTGTGTGAATCGACGAACTTGTTTGTCAAACGCCGAAAAGTGCCATTCGCTGTCAATCATGCTTGAATTAAAAGCTGATGTCAGCGCCCCGCTATACTCAAACGCATCATTTCCAATGCCTTGAAACAGCCAATAGCTAATGATGCCATTACTGATAATGCGTCGACTCACTTTATGGTTCGCAATTGCCTGTTCCCATTTAGCCGTCAAATTCCAATCATCGGTCACATCATGGTCATCAAACATCATTAGTACAGGCACGTTCGCACACAGCCGCTCGGCGCTAGGCAACGTTTCAACAAAGCCTTTTAGGGCGTCAAGTTCGGATTCAAATATTCGCCTAACTTTGTCGTTGCCACCGTCATAATGAAGTGCATCAAAGTTAACCAACTGCCAAGCAAGATGAGAGAAGTTTAACAGGTAACAGGCGACAAACTCTTCGAAGAAAATTAGGTGATTAAAGGCCTTAACACTAGAAAAGTGCGGTTCATCCTTTCGAAACCAATAGCCTGGTGAAAACTTTGAGCGCTCCTGCCATGGCGTCTTTGGTAAATATAAGTGACGATGGTAAAGCTGAGCTTGTTGATCAGCTGGTAGGTGCATTGGCAATTTCGTTTCTTTAAACAAACCCAATCGCGCTATAAGTTGGTGAATAGCCAACAACATGGCGCCGGCAACATCATCTGCATAGATCTGATCGCCAGAAAAAATACACAAGTCAGCGCCTAGCTCACCGAGTTCGCGTTGCTGCTCTTGCCACTGATCTGCAGTATGTAGACTGTCTTTTGCGTGGTGATGCGGGTTACGGCATGAGCCATGTAATATTTGCTTGAGCAAAGCAGGTATCGCAAAGCTAAGCTCTTCTCCATAACGCAGATAATCTGGCTTATACGCGGCACCGTTAATAAGCACTTGATACTCGAGCAGCTGCGCTGTTGGCAGAGCCTTCTCGCTGCATATCATCAAAAAATGCAAAAAGCAGGCTGCACCGAGCTGAAACGTCTCAACCTCACATCGACTTTGATGGGCCAATAGCGAAGCCGAAATGTCCACGGCTTCACAAGTAACAACCTGAATACAAATTTTATTCTGCTCAGCTCGGCGAACCAGCGGGCCCATCAACACCTGAGGTAGCTGATTAAGTTGTGCTACCATCTTGGCGTTTCACCAAATTAAATAAAGAGTAAAAGTTATTCGTGGTTTGCTCTGCAAGCGTTTTGTAGCTCACTCCTTTTAAGTCAGCAATATAATATGCAACGTCTTGTACATAAGCAGGCTGGTTAGTTTTACCACGATGCGGTACCGGTGCAAGATAAGGTGAGTCGGTTTCAATCAGCAATCGGTCCATAGGGATTTGCTTAACGACTTCCTGAAGCGCCGTCGCATTTTTAAACGTCACAATACCTGAGATTGAAATGTAAAAACCAAGGTCTAGTGCCTGCTTTGCCATCGGCCAATCTTCAGTGAAACAGTGCAACACGCCACCGCAATTTTGCGCATTGTGGGCTCGCATGATGTCTATTGTATCCGCTTTTGCATCACGAGTATGGATGATCAGTGGTTTTTGCAGCTGATTAGCCACATCGATATGTCCGGCAAAGCTTTCTTGCTGTACCTGATGCGTATCTTTTGAATAATAATAATCTAATCCAGTTTCACCAATAGCAACGACTTTATCATTACTCGCCAGTTGCACTAGCCTTTCAACATCCAATTTATCTTTTTGATCCAGTGGATGTACCCCACAAGATGCAGAAACATCATCAAAATGGGCTATTTTTTCTAACATGGATGGAAATTGGTCTAGCGTCACGCTAACGCATAAAAAGTGTTCTACTTGCTTTTGTCTCGCGTTGCTGAGTACTTCTTCAAGGCTTAGGCCTAACTTTTCAAAATCGAGTCTATCTAAATGACAGTGAGAGTCTACAATCATACTGGCTCTACATGGTGTAAGTTGGTTTATCTGAATGCAAAGTCGCACCCAAAAGCTTATTTATTTTATCGTTCAGAGCTGGTGCGTCTACAAACGCAACACCAACACCCGAAGGATTAGAATTTTGTGCACCTTGCGGTGTTAACCAAGCAACCACAGCGTTGACTTCGTCCGCCTCTAGAGCGTCAGGCAAGGTAACTCTGAGCTTTAATTCTTGCCCCATATCAAAATGGGCATTGGACTTGATAAATATGCCACCGGATTTCAGAAATGGCATATAACAACGATATAGCTCATCTAAATCTTCAAAATCCGCAAGTAACTCTTGCATGCGCCACCTCTTTATAGCTGTTTTTGTAAGGCAAAAAGTAAATTAGAAATGCTCAGGTTTTGATTTAACCCTAACACATTTTTCTGTTCGTACATAAACCGATGTACTAAGCTCACTAAGTCTTGATACTGGGTAAAACTCAAGCCATTTCCTTGTGTCATTGCCACTTTAAGGCGATTAAGCAAAAAACGGGCAAATACATCGCTCATTGCGCTGTGCTTTAACAAAGTTTTTTCAACCGTTTGCGCACTCTCTACTGTTAATTGATTCGCTGCATGATAAAGCGCAGTCACATCGTCAAGCGCACCTTCTTGTTGCCACGCTTCGATAATAAATGGCTGTAGAGAAAATTCATCAAACCAAGGGAAATCACAAGCGACATTTTTAGCTGCCAGCCACTGCGCAGCCTCTGCTTGATTGGGCGAGTGGATCGCCACTTTATTACAACGGCTCAAAATGGTGGCAGGTAACTTACTGTCATCATCGCTGGTAACGACCAAATAACGATTAGCATTTGGCTCTTCAAGTGTTTTTAACAGCGCATTAGCGGCTGAATGGGTCATCAAATGCGCGTGTTCAATCAACGCGACTTTATTGCCACCTTGCTGCGCTGAATAGTTCAAGAAATGCGTAATCTCTCGAATTTCGTCCACCCCGATTGATTTTCCTTCAGGCACTACACTCAGTCTATCAGGATGATTACCAGCTAAGTTCAAGTTACACGGCTTACATTGCCCACAGGCAGTGAGATTTTGTGGGTGTAAGCATAACAGTGCATCTGCCAAGTGCGCCGCAAGCAGAGACTTTCCCACGCCTTTTTTGCCCGATAACAACTGAGCATGGTGCAAACGACCATTATGCTGTGCCCGAGCAAGATAACTCAAAGCGTTGCTGTGCCAACTTGGAAGCAAATTATTCATTGCCATCCACTGTAAGGTATGTGGCTATCAAGCTATCAAGCAGTTCAATACTTTGCACAAGTACTTGTGCTTTACTTTGACTGGCATCAATCACAGTAAATCGTTCAGGGTCATTTTTCGCTTGAACGAGATAACCCTCACGTGCGCGCTGCAAAAATTGTTGCTTTTCATCCTCGAGTCTATCTAGCCCCTCACCTCGCGATTTGACTCGCTTTAAGCCCTCTTCAGGATCCAAGTCCAAAATCAAATTCATGTCTGGACGAAAGCCGCCGAGCGCAAGCTGATTAATGGTTGTGATGGTGGCAAGATCTAGCCCTCTTGCATAATGTTGAAAACTAAATGTTGCAGCGTCAAACCGATCAGAAATAACGACTTTGCCTTGCTCAAGTGCTGGAATAATTTTTTCACGAACGTGCTGAGCACGCGCAGCCCCAAACAACATAAGCTCCGTCATGTCTGCCATTTCGGGAGTTGAGGGATCTAGAATGATTTCTCTGATCTTCTCTGAGATTTCTGTTCCACCGGGTTCACGAGTCATCACAACTTCAATACCGCGTTGTTTTAAATGCGCTTCCAATCCGGTAATAACCGTTGTTTTTCCAGCGCCATTGCTGCCATCGCAGACCAGCATAAACCCTTTTTTCATAGCAAGGACGTACTCATCATTCTTATTTGGCTGTTATTTTATCGTGTTTTAGTGAATTATTCACGACTGAAATAGAATTGAATTGTCTAATAAATTGAATTTGTCATTCTGAAAATAATTTAAAACAGAAAAATTTGGTCTACAATAACAAGCACATCCGATTAATTTTATATAAGAAACGCCCAATGCTGAGCAACATTAACATGCCTATTAGGCCCGTAAAGGAAGCGTATTGATATGCCGCGTAAAATGCTCTATTTGGTGTTCATGTTACTTCTTTTGGTTTATAACCCAGTAAATGCCCGTGCAAGTGAACCGCCAGAGATAGATGTCGCGGTAGGACTTGAAAACTTTGATTTTCAGCCATTGTTTGAAGAGTTTAGTGCAAAAACGGGTATTAAAGTTAATATTCTTGCTTTTAACAACAATCAGTTGAAAAGCGAGTTATTGTTGTATGCAGATGCCCTACAGTTACCGGATGCCGTGATTATTCCCAGCGATTATATGGGGTTGTCAGAACTGCAATTTTCTCAGGTGCCAGAGTCTTGGTTAAGCAAAAAGCTCACACAAAAAGTCATTGAGAATAGTAAGGTCAATGGTGAGCTTAAGGGCGTACCAATTATGTATGGCAACCATCTTGTACTCTATTACAACCGTGCACTTGTGCCACACCCTATTACCGACTTACAAACCTACGCACAGCAAACTGTTGCAGACAAACCTACGCTCGGCTGGAATTTTTATGAAATGTATTGGTTTGTGACGTTTGCGAACGCCCTTCAGCCTAATCTCATTCAGGCAGGCGTGCCACAGCTTGACACCAAAGCGATGCGCCTCGCAATTTCCAATTATCAATCACTTCTCAACAGCGGCATCATAGACGCTGATTGTGTTTACCAATGCTTAATGAATCGTTTTAAGACCGGCAAGCTCGATTATTTTGTGAATGGAATTTGGGCATATCGTCAACTTAAAGACAAGCTTAAAGACGACCTAGCCATCGCGCCTTTACCGAGATGGGGTAATTATCAGCTGATGTCTCTCGCATCGTCTCATGTACTGGCTTTTCCTGCCAATGGCATAGAATCTAAAAAAAGTCCGCATCTAAAGCAGCTTGTTGACTTTATGCAAAGCCAGAAGGTACAAGATAAACTATGGGATGAGCTCAACGCGCTGCCTGCAAACGGTGACAGCTTAGCTGAACTTATAAAACGCGACGACAAAGCACTGTCTCAACTGATCGCATCTCTGCATGAAACCTATCCACAACCGAATGAACCTATTATGGCCTATATTTGGGAAGCCATGTTAAAGGGGCTAACACGCTATTTAGGTGGTGTGTATAGTGTCGAAGAAACGACGCAATATATGCAATTTATCGTCACAAAGTCGGGACAGAATGAAAGCAAATCGCAGCATCGTTGATGAAATAAAAAGAAAAATTACGGCATTATTCTCTCTCTTCCTGGTTGTACTGGTTGCGATGGTTGGCTTTTCCTTAATGCAACAAAAAGCAACCCTAGAGCAAGAAGACGTTAAACGCACTGGCGCAAGTCTTATCAGCGATTTTAAAGCGCAAATCAATGAGCTTATCTATCAAGTTGCACCATTAAGTGAAGACCATATTTTATCTACCTTACCGAGCGATCTACTGTTTACTCAATACGCGGTTAAGGCGCTAACCAACTTAGTCGACAATACCGACATGGTAAAATCTGCGTTTATCAACGATGGCTCCGTGTTTACCGTAGAGGGATATCCTTTTAATACCCTACGTTGGAACAATTCCGTATTTAGCGAGCATGCTCACAAGGTCCTCGCGCAACAGCGACGCACATTAAAAATCGACAAACTAGTTGTCCCAGTTGAAAGCATTGAAAAAAAACCGTCTGATCAGGCCAAATTGTTTCTCGCCATTCCCCTTAGACAAAAATTATCGTCGTTAATGCGTCCTTATAAATATACGGGTGTACTATTCCTCGAAGTCGATCTTGAACCATTTTTAGGTTCCAATCAGGAAAAAGGCTCTATCTGGATCACCAGTCAAGACCTTGTGCTTGCGGGAACACATCCCTCAGATGCCACTGAAGGTGTATATCACAGTCCTATTTATTCACAAAAAGACGATTTTGTTGAACTTGATTTACAGCTACAACGAGAAGCGGAAGTATACAGTAACGATATTTTAAGCGCGGTGTTATACATTGTACTTATCGGCTTGATGCTAGTGGTATTACTTACCTGGTATTTACGCCGATTAGCAAAACGCTTGACCAATCCGATGCGCGCACTTGAGCGTCATTGCGAACGACTTAAACAGGGACATTATGTTTCTGCAACAAGCGATTTTGAATTTAGAGAGCTAAGAACGCTCCAAGTGACCCTCAACCAACTTGCGAAACAAATTAAGGAGCAGATAGGTTCTCTTGAAAGTGAAAAAGTGAAGGCACAAAGTTCAGAGCGGGCAAAAAGTCACTTTTTGGCAAATATGAGCCATGAATTAAGGACGCCACTTAACGGTATTTATGGTGTATTCCAATTAATGAAGCACCATAGAAATGCAGCAGATTCCAAAGAGCTTATTGCACAGGGCATGACGTCCACAGAAACATTACTTAGCTTACTCAATGACTTACTTGATTTCTCTAAAATTGAAGCTGGTGAACTTAAAATGGAATCAGCGACGGTGGATGTCAGAAGTATTGTCAGTGAAGTAAAACAAGAGTTTGTCCATACTGCCAATGCTAAACAAATTGACCTTATTATTCATACTGAGGAGCTTGCAAATCCTTATCGACTCGGTGATTCGCTGCGTTTGAAGCAGATACTAAGGAATTTAATATCCAATGCCGTTAAATTTACCAGTGACGGCTCTGTAACCGTTATACTCCAAGATGGCGGTAAACATCTCTCCATCCGTGTAATAGATACGGGCGCCGGTATTTCAGAAGTCGCGCTAAAGAAGTTATTTAATCGATTTCAACAGGCAGACTCGTCGACCACCAGAAAGTATGGAGGAACCGGTCTTGGACTTGCAATTGTAAAACAACTTGCCGAGTTAATGGACGGCCGTGTTACGGTGACAAGTAAAGAAGGTATTGGCAGTGAGTTTACAGTTGAACTCGTACTCGATATCTGCGATGCACCAGAACAATCTGTCATGCAAGATTTGCAAGCTATACCCGCTTTGAGGGATAAAAACCTGCTACTTGCTGAAGATAATCCACTTAATCAAAAAATATTTAGCGCCATGATTAAACCAACTGAAGCGAATCTTGTCATAGCTCAGGATGGTGAAGAGGCGATTGAGCTTTATCACGAATTGAAACCTGATATCTTTTTTGTAGATATTCAGATGCCAAAAAAAGATGGCCTAAAAGTATGTTCAGAAGTCAGAGAACAAGATAAGACAACCCCACTTATTGCCGTTACAGCCAACGTGATGTCGGGAGATTTAGAAAACTATCAGCAACTTGGATTTGATAATTGCGTCGCAAAACCGATAGATATGAAAAAGCTTTATGAAGTGATAAATACTATTTTGAGTTAACGGTCAATTTCGCCCCATTTTATATGACTAGATAATTGAATAAAGTTCATTTAAGTTACAATTGAGTAACATAGTGAAATTCTTATAATCTTAGCCTGAAAGCAGACATTCACCTCCGGTAAACTTCTTCTCGTGCAACATTCAATTAGCATTCAAGTCTTTATACCATCAGCATTTTTACCTGCACTAGTTGCATGGTTTCATCGAATGTAATTTCATAGGAGTCAAAAGGAATGACAACCATCGTCTATAACGCTAAAACATCAGAAATAGCCTGCGATAGTAGAACCACTACCGATAAGATCATCGTTACCGATAACGCCCAAAAGTGGTTTGATTATCATGGTTGGAGAGTGTTTTGCACCGGCCAGACATGCGATATACACAATTTGCAGCACAATTTTTCAAATAATCAATTTGATACGATTGAGAGTTTGGAATTCATTAAATACCACCCCAAAAAAGGCGTATGGTATGGTTGTGTAAAAAGGGGCACCTGTAAATCTGAACCCTTAGCGCAATCTTATGCCATCGGCTCAGGCCAACAAGCGGCAATGTTTGGTTTACTCAATGGCTATAATACGGTGGAAATCGTTGAGCAAGTTAAACGAATTGATTTTAGAACAGGTGGCGATATTCATTGCTTTAAAATTACCGACTCCTTAGAAAACATATAAGCCAGCGTCAAAATACGCTGGCTTTGTCTCACTTGAGTGAGTTAACCTGAGCTTCGGATAATTAACGCCTTTCTAGCAGCCAGTTTTAACGCTAACTGCGTTGAATTCACTTCCAATAGCTAGCTATTGGTACGTAAATTCGCCTTGCCTACAGGAAGTAGGTACCTTAGCGAGAGCAGGACGCGGAAGCGGTGTTATCCTCAAAACTCTCTGGCTAGGTAAGATGATAGTTTAAGGTGATTAAAAAACAGTTAGTTCATTCCTTACCCAAACCTCAGGTTAGTTAAATAACTGAAAGCTCAACCGCAATGTTGCCACGAGTAGCATTTGAATATGGGCAAACTTCGTGAGCTTTTTCAACGAGTGACTGCGCCGTGTCTTTGTCTAAGTCACCAACTGATACCGCCAATTTCACCGCTATCCCGAAGCCACCTTCAATTGGCCCTATAGACACTTCAGAGTTAATATGTGTGTCTTCTGGCAACTTGACTTTTGCTTTGCCTGCCACCAATTTTAATGCGCCAATAAAACACGCCGAATAACCTGCTGCAAACAATTGCTCCGGATTAGTCCCTTGCCCGTCATCACCACCTAAGCCTTTTGGTGTCGAAAGCGCAACATCAAGACGACCATCGTCAGACTTTGCCACACCTTCTCGGCCACCTGTGGCAGTGGCTTTCGCCGTATATGCAATACTTTGTAGTTCTTTCATTTCGTTCTCCTAAGTTTGTGCTTGTAGAGTACTCACCTACACCCTAACGCAGCGAGGCTTTACTCTAGATGAAGTAAAATCAATTAAACATTTATTTTGTATGCAAAATAATAGATTCAATTTTTTAGAATTGCAAATACTTTGTGTGCAAATTAAAATGTAGCTTAGCTACTTTGTAGGAATATGTGATGAACTACCCACAATTAAAACTAGACGCTCAAATCTGCCACCGCCTCTACATGGCTTCCAATGGTATTGCCCGTGCTTACCGAGCATCTTTACAAAAACTCGACTTAACCTACCCTCAATATGTGGTGATGATGGCACTTTGGGAGAAAGATGAAATCAGCATTGCTGAGTTACTAGAGAAAACCGCCATCGATGGCGGTGCTATGACACAAATATTAAAGAAAATGACTGACAAAGCCCTGCTTTCAATCGTTAAAGACGAAAAAGATAAGCGCAGACGAGTGGTAAAACTACAAAGTAGGGGTCAAGATCTGCAACATCAAGCTGCCACAATTCCTGAGCAGATCCGCTGTAAATTTCCAAGTATCGACGAGCAAAAAGCACGAGCACTTATTGAGTTACTAGATTCGATCAATGGTGATTTGGCCTAAAGTAGAAATCAAAAGATAGTCATTGTAGCGCGCGTTCTAAATGTGCCAAAAACGCTGATATTTTTTTGGCCAGATGTTTACGGCCAGCATAGAACGCATAAAGTACAAGGTCTTCCGGTTGCTGCTCTAATTTAAGTGGTACCAGCGCGCCTGACTCAATTTCTGCTTTACAGGAGTTCAGTGGCAAGATAGCAAATCCAACCCCTGAAAGCGCGGCAGACTTAGCTATAAACCCACTGTTTACCCTAAAGTTTGATTTAACATTCACCGTCGTTAATCTTCTTTCATTGTTAGTAAATATCCAAGGTGTACCGTTTACTGCGGTAAGGGTTGAAATACAAGGTAGAGATTGTAAATCTGCTAATCTATACGGCGAAGTATGCTTTTCTAGCAAGCTGGGTGCTGCCACTACGACGCTTGGTAATCGAGCCAGCTCTTTAACCACCCAATTGCTATCCTCAAGCTTGCCACGATGAAAGTAAAGCACGACATCAAAGCCATCTAAGAGATTTTCTCTTGGACTCAGGCTGGTATCACAACTTATTGAAATTAATGGATGTGCAGCGCAAAAGGTTACCACTGCTTGACCAAGAATGGGGATGTCGGGCATCACTATACGCAAATGCCCCATTGGCGTAGAGGCATGTTTATTTACTTCTTGCAACGCATCCGACAGCGAATCGATTAACGGCTTTGTACTCACATAAAGCTGCTCACCCGCTTCTGTCACTGAGATCCGCCTTGTCGTTCGTTCCAGCAATCTTGCATCAAGCTTTTCTTCAAGTAGTGCAATATGACGACTTACGTTGGAGGTTGGTATATCCAGAAACTCTGCCGCTTGTTTGAAGCTTAAGCATTCATAAACACAGTGGAAACTGTTAAGCCACTGAGGGTCAATCTGATCAATCATTTTATTAGCCCAACATATGGGTTTATCAATTCAATAATAGACACTTTATTACCTAATTAAGGCTAATACAATCAAGGCTTCTTTGTTTATATCAATTAAGGATGTCTATGTTTTCAGCTTCCATGACCACCTTAGCAAGCCCAAAAGTAAAATTTGGGTTATGTTTTGTCATCCACTTTTTAGTCGCGTTAGATGCATTAATCATTGTACCCTTTAGCGCGGATATGGCGCTAAGCTCAGGTACCAACCCATCAAATTCGGGACTACTCGTTTCAGCTTATGCAATTGCCGCTGCTTTCACTTGTTTATGTGTGCGCGGTACACGCAACCTTTCAAAGGAGAAATACAAAGTCTTTATTTTTCTGTCAGCAACCACATTGTTAACCTTGCTTACTTCAGCACTCGAGAGTTTTTATACCCTGCTTTTCGTACGTGCATTGACTGGTATTGGTGGCGGCGCACTGGTAGTACTCAATCTCAACTTAGTGATCCAGCTAAGCCATGAAAACGACAAGAAAAAGGACACCGCGATACTGTTGAGTGCTTTTCCACTCGCCTTGGCAATTGGGATCCCTGCGCTATTATTTATCACAGCAAATCAAGGCTGGCAGTTGGGGTTCATGATACTGGGCAGTGGCTTAGCCATTACAGTGCTATTATTTACATTTATATTTCTCTTAAACATAAAGCAAGCTTCGCAAAGCATCGATAGCAACCCAATGCCAAGCAACGCCTTTAACCCGACCAAAACTCTTAAATACGCGCTATTCATCGCATTTTTTGTGGTGCTAAGTACATTTGCAGTTTCAACTCAATTTCCGGTGATGCTAATTACCAACTTAAACATCTCAAGCTCGATGCTAAGCGCGAGCTACTTATTTAGTGGTGTGTGTTCGTTTATTGCAGTTCAGCTATACGCTCGAAGTAAGCTAGACAATCACACAACCTCATACTTAATTTACTTTCTTAGTGGCTTGATGATATTGGCAGCCTTGTTTGGTTTTACGATAAGTTCAGTTATTTTTGCAGCCGGACTTTTTACCCTGTTTGTGATTGCAAGCGCTACCCGCTCTATGATCTTAGTGACAGAACTTATAACCTCACTTCACGCAGAAGAGCGCAGTACCTTTATCAGTCTGCAAAACGCGATACAGCACTTTGCGATAGCCTCTGGTGGCACTATTGCAAGTTTGCTAGTCACGCCCCGCGAAAACCACACACTTAATTTTAATGTCTTGATTGTAGTTTCAGCTCTATTAATAGTTATAACAGTTGCTATGTGGAGAAACTTTCAAAGAAAGCGCTTTTAATCGCGATTTAGTGATTGAACAATAGGTAATTGGGCAGTTTGATTGTCAATAAGTGACGTAGCTTCCCCAATTACCGCTCTGATTTGTTTTAATAAGACAATCCGCCATGGTTATGCCTTACTCTAAGCGCGCCTCTATGCGATAATACGTGCCTATCGTTAATCATATTTGTCGTGATGATATACACAGTTGTCATACCATCACGACAAATATAATTAACCAAAACAAACAAAAACAGTAGAATAACTTTTTGACTTTATGACAAATACAAACCAATCAGATACACCGAATAATGCCCAGAACATCCCAACTATTTTCTGGCACGACTAATCTAACCACCAACTAACACACTGTTTTAATTATACTTTTTAAATTAAAATCAATACCGTATACACAGTGATATACACACTTGACGTGCTCATTCAGTTATTGGCTGAAGATTCTCATGTAACGCATCAGCTTTGCTTTTAAAACCTGTAAACTCAGCGGCGTTAATTGGTGGCGGTTTTGTCATTTCGTGCTTATGAGTCGCTATTTTTTCGTTAGTCTTTGCGACAACTTCAATTAGTTCTAAAATAATTCTTATCGCATTAACTGAGTTGTTACCAACCCATACAGTCGCCCCCTCTACTTTTGCAAGGTCAGCAGCTTTTGCATAAAGCGTCCGCAAGCTTTGCAACTGCATATCATCATGTGCTTTTATTTCAATTTGTTTTTTACTGCCAATCAATACGCCTTCGAGCGCGGTTAGTAATGCCTTTTCACCCACAATTGTTTTCAGGGCACCCATCACCTCATTTATTTGGTTGCCATCTATCTTTGTTGTGTCATGACTCTCTATGTTGCACGTGCGCTCATGGTAGGCCTCATTTCTTGATCTCGATATAACGGTGCTTGTGTCACTACATTGACTGATATCTCTATCCGTTTTCATATGCCAGCTTTCATCCCGGCCTTGGATGCTGCTGGTAGTACTTTGTAAAAGAGATACGTCTGTGTGTTTAGAGTCAGGCACTAAGCTTTGCCACGGTAAAATTGCAGTGATCACAGGTAGACTATTGAGCCCATCAATATATTGCAGTAGACAAAGCATGCCGGGCTTGGGGTGTGAGATGACACCTGCATTATTTGGCTGTCCAATTGCTAGTGTCACTTGTTGAAATACCGGTGCGTCAGTCGGCTCAAGAGTTTGTGGGTTTATGAGCTGTATATCTGCTGCTTTGTATGGCCGGTACGGAGTGCTAGCTTTTGGGGTATCTGTAGGCAAATCATATATAGCAACAAATTTTGCCAGCTGTGGTAAATGTTTTCGCTCACCTAGCTCAGGAAAATACCTTAGTATGAGCCGTTTAATAGCTTGTTTGACCATCTTAATTGCATCCTGTCATCTTTTAGTGTCACTTCCGTGATGTATCGGCCATTGATTTTTATGCCAGGTCTTAACTTTGGTATTGCTAACACCTCGCCGCTTAAGCTGTTTATCGTTTTAATTGCGTGTTCAGGGAACTCACTAACCTCAGAGGTGGCCCACTTGGAATGCTCCCAACTGCCAACGTAGATTTTCCCATCAGGTCGCTGCTGAACTATGTAATGAGGTATTTGCCAAACTGCACCAATTTGGCGTAGCGCTTCAATGCCTGTTCCTGCATGGTGGAATGCTGGTACGACGGCTTTTGAATATTGTACATTTGGTATAACAAATTCTAGCTGTCCTTGTGATAGCTCTGCCAATACCTTTTCAATCGTTGCATGTCTAATTGCCATAGGTATTTTAAAGCTTAGTGCGCCAATTAGCTCTCTACATGTCAAGTGCCACAAGCCGTTTGAATATAACTTTGATTCAATCACACCTAAAAAGTATGGCTCCAACGCCTCTAATTCATATCCTATATGCAGTTCAACTAGTCCGGCTGGTTCAAAGTCACAAACAACTTGAAAGCTCGCCCTGCCTGTAGAACCTATATCCAGTTGCACTAGCTTTTTTTCGATTGTTGTTACTGGCACTCCGCCAATTGTTAGTTGCTCATTTAATTTCAAGGCCCTTCAACCTCACTAAATTGAGCCAATATTTTTTCATGTCCTGTCGTTGACTGCGCCGCAGCGTGTCGCTGCCCTTTTGAGTCTAATTGCTGTTGCTGGCGCTCCGATACCGATCTCACTTCGAGCAGGTTAAAAGACACGAGCCACGCCCTCACGTCTTCATCTTCAGTTGCTTTTACATCGCCATCAAATTTGGCGCGGCGGATTTTATATGCTGCTGAAATAGGGCTATTGATGGTATAGGTTCGACGCGCGCCATTTTCATCGAGTGCCTTTGCCTTACTGATCAACGCTTCTAGCTCTTGTTCTTCAGCGAATGGTATTTTTGTTTTTACAGTAAGCACCGCAGCCTTAATACCTTGGTCAAGTGACAACGCAAACGAGCCGAATCCCGATGCATCATCACCCTTAATTTTTACTGCCGCGCTTACCTTGGTCTCATAACCTGGCACACGCCATCCATCTATACTGATCATATTGCGTCTTTCACTATGCTTAGGCTTTCAAAATTACCGATGAGTAACACAAAAACCCAGTGTTCGTCATTATTGCCAAATCGAGTTATAGCTTGTGCAAGAGAGCTTCTGCTTGAAGCTCTAATCAGCTCAGCATTAAGTCTCGTTGCAATGTGTACTTCGCTAGGATTTAGCCTATGATTTCGCTCTGCTTTTAGTTTTTCGGTTTCTGTCATCGCATTGTCAATGGATGTAATAAGGGTTGTCCCCTCATCATTTATGAGCCTTTTTGAATCATTGAGCCATTGTAAACTCAAAGGTTTTAATGATGTTGTAGTTAACGTTTGCCAATCCAAACTTTGCCCGTTTGTGATTGTAAACTTATCTTGCTCCACAGTAGTTAAGCTCTCTGCATAAGCTGCCGTGTGAATAAAATCAGCAATTGGACATGATTGATTAAAGTTCTCCAGCTTACTTTTTAGAGCTTTTTCGGTTTGTCCAGAACTATAGAGCAGTAAACCATCCCAACTGTTAGGGCTATCAATTCTGGATTCATCTTGTACAGCTTCCGCAAGTTCAGCGGCCCCTGCTGCACTGGTCATAGTTCGTGATGTTTGATAGCTGTAATGGCTTAACTTATGGAGTGTTTTTATCCGTCTATTTAACGCTGCCCTGTCCATTGAGGCTATCCTTAAAAGCATTAGGGTATTTTACTTTTTGATACCCGAGCACAAAAAAATACATAATGTGAGCTTTGAATTTACTCACACCACCAAGCTCAAGGTATTCTCGAAAATACCTATGTGCTTGTGGGTTGCGCTTTCTAAGCTCATCATCATGAATGATTGCAGCTAGTAGCCCATCTCCAAATGGATTGTGAAACCACCATAGCCACCTAGGAATACTGAACCCATCCGTTACGATCCCAGCGGCCACCTCTCCATATTTGTGTTTAATTGGCTCAAGCACGCGAGCTTTGCCACCCCCAATAAACTCCAGCTTAGGCTGTGGCAACTGGGACATAAACGTCAAACTCCATCGTTTCAAAATTCAATCTGAACGGCGCGTTTTCGATGCGAGCCAAACCCTCATTAAGTCTCTTGGCAGTAATGAGATAATTACCGCTGGTATCAAACTGTAATGGCAACGTCACCACACCATCTTTGATAGTCGCAATAAACCGTAGGTCTTCAATTGGTTGGCTCGCATTTACTACGCGCTCAACCATCACCATGAGCCCGCCGTTTGGTAGTCCGTCAGCTGTAGCAGTTACGATGAGTGGTGTGCCTTTCTGCACCCACCAAATTCTACCTATTTTTTTTACGTTTTCACCGTTTTCACCGTTTTCACTTTGCAGGGTAATGTTACCCAGTGTAATCAACGGTAGTTCATTTTGAACCTCTGGGCTAAATAACACTCTAGACATTATCTCACCACTGTTGCCGATGGTTAATTTATAACATGGAGCAACTGGCTCGCTTAAGGGGGTATGGTCCAGCGTTTCGTATTTGATAACCACTATTCAGTCCTCCAAACGCTGTACGATGCGTACGCTAACGAATCTGCGTAATGACGCTTACAGATGATTTTAATCGACTCGTCAAAATGCAGTGGGAGTAGTTGTTTTACTAAATCTGCGGTTGCAGGGGTTGCTCCCCCTCTATTTTCTTCAAACGTTTTTATCACATCTACCCCATCTCTAATTAGAGACACAAGATGCAAGTTAGTACTGTCAAACCCATTCAAAACCCCCTGCAAATGGTTGTACTCCAGGAGTATGTAATCCTCATTGTACCCCTCTGGCAACATGACCGCGTTGTATGAACCTGAGGAGTTTGAATTATCATTTTGATATTGGGCTGTTAACAAATCAATCAGCCGCGGTTGGACGTTATCACTAACATACATCATACTACTGCACCTCCCAATGCTCGCCGTTGAACACGACTAAAATTTCCCGATTTGCTTTGTACATGAATTCACTACCCGTTTGCACGGCTTGACCGTGACGCTTGCTTAGCTTGATATCCACATCAGCCGTTTTAATAACAGGCCAAATGCCATGACATTTATTGAGGGCTATTGTTGTCCCATCCGACATACCTGCTGTTGGCGGTAGGGTGTATGGACCCTCGGTTGTGAGATATCGCTTTTCGTGTGCCGATAGTTCGTGGGTTGCAGATGTTTGGCGATGTTCTTGCATCAGCACCGGTTTGATGTTGTGGGTGCTGTAGACGTAATCCATTGCCACAGTGACTTCTTTAGTCCCTGAAGGTTTTGGTGCATCAGTGATAGATTCAACTTTATTAGTCAGCCGCCCGCTGCCCGTTACGTCTTTACAATACACATCGACTCCCTGCCAGTAACTCTGCCTTGGGAACCAAAAACACATTTTGCTATCGACATTTAATACAACGAGGCCATGCAACCTTTCACCCGTCGCAATCCCCCTGCAGTTCAGCATCGTATTGCTATAGATATATCCCTGCGCTATTACGCTGATTGGCGAACCACCGTACCCATTCCCTTTAATCTCCAACATCCACGCTGCACCGCTGCCTACCGCATAATTGATGCTGGTTTTTATCAACGTGCCATCTTTAAAATCTCGCTCTGAGTGCAGTGGCATATAATCAAACGCATTGATATTTTGCACCTTGTCTAGAGCGAGCAGCGCTTTACTCGGCGGGTTTTTTGTAGTGAGTACTAAATCCCATTCAGACCATTGGCCCTCTCCTACTCGATAGCGAATATATGATTTAGGTTCGCCATGATAAAGATGGGCTTTTTGTACAATTCGCTGTTCGCTGCTGTTCTGGGTTTTGACTACAATTACTTCCACTATGTACGGCGATTCTGATGGCAGGTTTTGCACATTATTCAACGCTAAAACGCATTCAGAGCGTTCGGTTAAATCATTTACATCAACGCCGTCAACGTATCTACCAATATCTGAGATAGCCCCTATTTCAGGCGGTGATGGCTTGTTGTATGTGGTGTATGTGTTTTCGAAAAAGTCAAACGGTTTAGCACTACCAGTATTTTGAAGAGCAATTTGACAATAAAAGCTATATATATAGTTCGACTCATGAAAGCATACAAAATGCGGCTTTCCATTGATGATTTGAACGCTAGGCCGATTTGAGTAAAGGTCATATGTATAAATATGCTTCGCTACCCAGCCGCGGCTATCTTTGTAGAAGCGTGCAACCAAATTTGAATTTGAGCTGGTTCTTTGGGTTGTACCAAAGACCAAGATATCAGATGCATCCGATGGCAAATCAGGAAATTCGCGAGGTCTACTCGAATTCATGATTAAATCAAACGTTCGTGTTACGAAGTATTCTGACTGATGACTCACCCTGTTGCCCAGCCCATGAATACCCATCTCTTGTCTAACTTTATTATCACCAGCCGCTGCCGCTTTTGGGGTGACAATTAAGTCTGTACGCCCACCTGTAATAACATCATCATCATCGCATAGGCGCTTGTCGGTTAATAAACTCGCACCGTTGAACGCTATTTCACCGTCAAATTCAATCGTGCTCTCAAAATTGATGGTGTCAGCTACTTCTTGATTGAGCGCAACGTTGTTTAGTAAATTGTAATAATCTAGACCGAACGGTTCAAATGATCCCGATCCGCTGTATGTCACAAAATCGTGATGTGCAGCTGAATGGTAGAACTCAACTCCACCATACCGCACTCCATTAAGTTTGAATGTACATAAGCGAGGGGTGAATTTACTACCATTAGTTTGTAGGCAGCCTCTCAATCGGTCTGTACTATACTTTCTGCTAACAGCAACTTGTGAAATGATGTTGGGTACAATCCCGTTAACTCGACTAAATGTTAACGTGCCAATATTCCATGACTCGTAAGTGCTGGTCGTATTAACCAGTTTACATAATGCGATAACGCTTTTTCGATAACCTGTTAACTGCACCTGGTCTGACAGATCAACCGCAATACTTTTGCCGTGGGTGCGACGGTTTAACTTCTCTTTTAGCGCTGACAAATCTTGTGCTGTCGCGAACACTCCATCGCTGACCTGCCAAGGTAGAGTAGCCAGTGTTACATTTAGATCCCCAGCTAGTTGCTGGCTTCTCCAAATTATTGACTTAACACTATAGTCACCGGTATTAGCTCCATCTGTACGCGTTTTGGTTTGCTCGTTTGTATGTACAACCGCAATCAGCACTTCAGTGCCATTAGCTTTTTGTGCGATTGCACCAAACCAGTTAAAAGTGAAGTCGCCAACGTCGTAGCCAAGCACGCTTGATATCACGACTGCATCACCGTCTAAGCTGCTGACTCGATCAATAGGTTGGTTATGTACAATGTTTGCCGGCACACTATCGCTTAAAATCGGCGAATCTGCATTTAATCCTGGTACATGAGCAAAAACCATCTTGGTTATATTGAGGGTTTCTGTTCCTGCAAACACATCATTTTTATATGCAATGCCTTCGTTTGTAATTTTTAATTGGCTCACCCAACTACCTCCTTGTTGTACAACACCAAGCCACATACTTCTGCTGTTGTGATTGCTGTCATTGCATTTAACACGTACCGTCTGCACGTCTTGCCATAACTCGCTATCAGCTCTAGTATCATTCGCTCTCTCCCTGCGAAGTTCTTTTCTAGCATTGAGACTTGTACTTGGTCCCAGTCAAACCCGCTTACCCTTTCATTGACTTCTGCTAATATTCCAAGACGCCTGAAAATTCTTTCAAGCCCTGCAGCACTGCCAGCATCAACCGCATTTACATGAGCTAACTGAACTCGTTTTGCGTACATGCTCAGTGGTTCACCCGATAGCCGGCTAACGCTTCTTTCCCATGCAAGCAGATCTAATATTTTTTCGCTGTCTTCTGTGCTGTGTTGAATTGTATTCCACCATAGCAGTTGGGAATTGAGCTCATTCCAAAATTCCTCAGTGGCCTTTGCTAACTTTTTAGCATCATCGCCATATATCCAACTTGGTAGGTTAGCCATGTCGTACCACCAGTTCATTTAACTTTGGTAACCAAAACCCTGTGCTTAAGTTGGTTTGATTAAACGATACTCGTGTTAACTCAGGAAATTCGTTGTGTAATTCTGCCGCCAATAAGCTAAAACTAAATGCGGTATTTGGCATGACTCGAGTTGGAGAGTAAGCTGCATTCTCACGAAAGACAGAGCGAATAAAAACACTGATGTCACTGCTAATATCTCGGCTTGCCTCATAGGTGACTGTCATATCAAATGACTGAGTTGGCATTGCAAACACTTTCATGTCATCGGACAATCCATGGTTACCAGCAGCAATATGGTTGTTAATACTGTCTATAATCGCTTGGCTGATTGTTCCTACTGTTAAATAAACATACGCGTTTGCAGTGCCTGGACCCCGTGGCGCGCCTTTTTCAAGTGCGATATTGTCCATGGGGATCCCGCCTGCTGTTGCGATAATATTCTTGTATACGTCATCTACATGGTATTTTCCTAGGTGTGCGAATGCCGCTTTTATTCGCAATCGATAGTTCTCATCACTCTCTATGTACTGCCCGGCTGTGATCAACCAGTCGTCATCATTTGTGATATTTACACCATCATATTCACCATCGATACGAACATAATAGCCAGCACTTAAATTGTATTCATGACCATGAGATTCAGCGACAGCAGTCAGTGAGGCTGTTGATTGGCCTATTGCTAAGACACAATCGCTCTCTGTAACAAGGCGATATACTTTTCCATTAAGCGGAATGCTTTCTACAATAGTCCCTGCTGGGATCTCTATTTCTTGTGATACGTCTAAACGACTTATTTTTAGTTGCCCTCTAGCAGTCACAGCCGTGAGTCTCTCAATATCACGGGGATTACCTCGAATGTCTAACCACTCGGCTTGAGCCAACATGACAAAGCTGTTTGGCATTACATGAGTAGTCATTTGTTTGACCAGTTGTGCGGCAGGCTCTGCAACTAACGCTTTTTGTAATCTAAAAAATGGGCTGTATGGACTTTGGTTATTTACAACAAACCCCGCACTTTTTAGGTGCTCATCAAACTGCGCTGAAAACTCTTCCACGGAGACTGACATACCAGCAGCTCGCATCTCCTTTTCAAAAAGCGCTTTATAATCCATTATCAATCCTTCCGTAATCCCGAGTATCTGCCTCTACATTGATAAGGCCTGTAGTCAATTGTGTGATTTTTATTGTGCCAGGAACTAAACGATCATCTTGTTCAACAATTAGTTCAATTTCAGTGAGTACTTTTGCAATGTGGTCTTTGTTCCTAAGGCCAATTAGCAAAGGGAGTTTTTTACTTTCAATAATCCGGTGCTTAATATCCTGTGCAACCACATCACGATCATTGATTTGTGACGGGTTGAATAGGCTATCTAGCTGAATATCTCCATCAACAATATTGAGGTCTATACGTATCATCCAGCTAACTCCATTAGCTCATCAAAATCTCTCTTCACGTTGTCTGACTTTATGGTGAGAGAGTCAATCATCACGCGCTTCGAGTTATCAGTCGATACTGCTTGGTTGTTTGTTGTGTTCTTGCTTAAGCTTTGTAAAAACTCAGACCTATGCGTTTTCACTTTGTAGCTGTTATTCTGTTGCTGAAGCTCGCTTTTTTGTCTCTCTATTTCTAATGCGCTATTGATTGCTGAGTTGGTAATATTTTGATCTAAATTATTTCTAAGCTTGTCCATTTGCGGCATTAGATTTTTTATTACTATGGCGCCATCGCTACCGAACGCTTGTGTTAACTCGCTGTATTCTTTGGCCGAGTCAATCTCACCATATTTCTCTTGTAGCCTCTCTAGAATGGTAACGATAGGAAGTGCGATGCCTTTGTCACTGTTTAGTTGAATACCTAACTTTTGTTGAGCGTATGGCAAACTTTCTATAAACGATCTGTAGCTGCTACCCGCATTAGCGCCTGACATTGTGTTTTGTAGCTGCCCAAGTACAACGGTTGATTCAGCTTTGCTGATCTGATGAGTAATCGCCGTTTGACCAAGCTCCCGCTGCGCTATCATCATTTGGTCACTGTTTGCCTTATAGAGTTGCTCTGGCAATGGTTGACTTGTATGTTCAACTTTTAATTTTGCTTCGGTATCATCAATCAGACCTAGCTTTTCTAGTATCCAACCAACGCTATCTGCCAAGGCATTAAAAGACGATTTAACACTGTCAAAGACACTCATCAACATCTGCCCCCATGCTGTGTCTTTAAATGCGGCAACTAAATCATCCCAGTAATAGATAAGCGCACCGATTGCTGCAATAAGTGCCACGACTCCAGCTACTATCCATGTGATCGGGTTGGTCCAAAGTGCCGCACTAAATAAGAGTGCAGCGAACTTTCCCGCCACCATTACTGCATTTAATGCTCCCATTGCAACAGTGGCTGCGCCTAAACTTGCAACCAAGGCTATCAACCCTGCGATACGTGTAGCGACCAATGCAGCTTGCCAAAGTTTAGTAATGAGTAAGTGTGCTTTTGTTAACGCAATACTAGATAGCATGGTCATACGATACAGCCCCATCACGGCATTAAATGCTCCCATGACAACGACATAAGCAGTAAAAGCCACAACACCTGCAGCAATTAACCCGGTTAGGGTTGGAAACGTTTGAGTTAACCAAACAACGCCTCTCAATATGGCAGATAGTCCATCGACGATAGGTTCAATAATTGGTAAAACTGCTTGTCCTAGGCTAGTCATTGCTGCATTCATTGACCCGCCAAAACGGTCCCAAGAACTGCTCATTGAATTAGCCATTTCAATGGCAACATCCATGTCTTTAATTTGAGCGAGTTGATTAATATTGGATTCTAATTGCTCTGTTTGAGGGATAAGAAGCTGTAACATTGCAACGGCTTCATCACTGCCAAATGCATTCTTTAACGCATCTGTCTTAGCTACGGTATCTATCTCCCCAAACCGTCCTTTTAGACGCTCAATCACTTGTACCATTGGTAACAACTTGCCTTGAGAATCTGTCAACTGAATGCCGAGTTTTTGCTGTGCGGCCCCCACTCCTGTTAAAAATGCTTTATATTTTGTACCAGCTTCAGACCCTGACATTGTTGCTTGCAGCTGGCCTAGCACTGCCATTGACTCATTCATTTCAATACCGTGCGAGTTTGCGCTTGCGCCTAGACTTGAGAACGCCCCCGCCATTTCACTACCAGTGGTTTTGAACATACGCACACTTGCAGCAGTTTGACCTGTGAGCATTTGTATCCACTCAGACTTACCAACCTCTTTTGCAGTATCTTGATAAATACCATACATAGTGCCGAAATAATCTGTTGTAGTAGCGGCATCTGACTTTGTGCCTTTCGCGAGAATAGCTGATGAGTTGGTAAACTGTGACAACTCTTTACCATTAAGCCCTGCGATTGCAGATTGGATATCATAAGAGCTGCGGATCACTTCCGCTGAATTGCCGCCATAGTTACTTACAAAATTCATGGCAGTATTATTGAGTTGAGTTAACGCCTCATTACTTACATTGAGTGAACTGACTTCACCAAGCGCGGCCTGTGCATCTATCGCAGGATTGAGAGAACCGACAAGCATCATCGCGCCGCCAGCTGCACTCATTAACCCACCCGTCATCTGCTCTTTCGCAGCAGCAGTTTGCTCACTCATCTGATTAATCTTAGCCATGATTTTATTCACAGGCCCAGTGACTTTGTCTACCACACCTATTGAATACATCAGTTTGTCTAATTTACTGAGTGAGCTCATTTAATCATCGCCATTTAACGCCATACATATGCCGTTATTTACGGCAGTGGCTAACAATTCATTTTGCTGGATCTCGAGAAAGAGCGCTTGGGCTAAGCTCTCATCCGTTACTGGCATAGCCCCAAAGTATCGAGCATGGTATGCCAGTAACTGATCAATTCGGTTTGTCTTTATTTGCTTGGCGCGCTCTTCGATTTTTTTACGGTAAAATTAAACTCCGGTTGAAAATCTTCCACAATCGCACTTGCCATATGCAATGCCGCCGCTGGTTGCTGTAGCAGATCTTTCAGTGCTCTTGCTTGTGATTCATCAACAGTAGACATCAAAAAATTCGTCGCCGGCTGAATTTTATTGATTGGAGTTAATGCATTGATGTACTTGTTGTATGCAGGAGTATCAACATTAAACTTGAATTCTGTAGTGTCTGTCTCGATGATGATTGTTTTAGCTAGTGACATTGTCATTACTCTCTTTTAAATCTGCTTGGTCTAGCAGTGTATAACTAAAATATGGGCCCCATTTTTGAGCTGATAACTCGCAAAGCTCAATAAACTCGTCAAAGTCATTCGGATTTGCAATTACTTGACAGCCCGCAGACCACTTATCCACTTGGGTCGAGGTCGTTGTTGCACTCGCTCGATGACAATTAATGCCAAAGTAGCCTTGCTGTAGTTCTGCATGAGGCGTGGTATTGGTGTCCAACTCGTCGTCCTGGTTGTTATCCCGTAAGACAACTACTGGTTTATGTTGTACAAGTGCGCGGTACTTGCCTTGGTGATAGCCAAGTGTCCAAAGACTTAGGTGTTGCCCAGCGATAAGCACGGCTGTACCGTCTACATTCATTGGATGTTTGCGCCAGTAAAGTCCCGCATCAGTTGTTGCTTTATACTGCTTTAGTTGCCATTCTCCACCTTGTTGATACAGCACACATATCGCATCATTAAATGTATTTGCTCGTGTATTACTGTGGCGAACACCGATGATATTGAGGTTTAATTCTCCCTCAAATACACGATGGCCACATGCACGCATAGTGTTTATCACCATATCTGGGTTTAAGTGTCGAATGGCTTTTGTCATCACAGATCCCTTACTTCATCGTCAGTTAGATAAGGCACACCGTTGATTTTCACAAAATCAGGGCTTGTGATTGGACATTTGATCGTCGTGATGTCTTCTTCACCACCATCGGCCTTAATGTTTAAAATCTCTTCTAGTTGCGGTAAACACCCGAACGCCTCAACGTTCTTTTTACCCGCAGCGACTTCAGCGTTAAACGCAACGTCGAAAGGTTCAATCGCTTTCCAGCTCCCAGCTTTTTCCGCTTGAGCTTGCAATATCAACCAGTTCTCATGGTCAAGTTTTAACGTGACTTCACCTTCAACATCACCATCAATAAAGCCTTTTGGTATACCGCGAACCTTTTTAACCTTTCGGCCATCCGTGATTTTTACCGTGGCTTCCATAACATGGACCATTGAATTACCAATGAAGATATCAAAGTCCTTACCACCTAATACCTTTTGCATGTGCGCTCCTTACACTTCTCGGTCTAACATAATCCCAACGATAATGGTGCTCGGGGAATCAATCGGTTTTACCTTCAGCACAACTTGTAAGGTTCGCTCGTCCATAAACGTTAGATTGATACTGTCGTCTTTCGGCGTGTCGATTAAACCAGGGAACTTATCTGCACCAATGTTTACTGACTTGCTCATATCACGAAGTGGCTTACCCAGTGTGCGTTTGCCAAATTCAATGCCTGTTGTGCTGTTGTTTAGTCGGCGGTTTTTGATCTGCTGAATTGCAATGATGCGCACGGCGCGTGCGGCTTTATCAACAATGCGGCCTGTTTCGATTTGCTGAAAATCACCACCTTCAGCATCTAGCATGTTAACGTCGCCAAAATATACGCCGTCAAAATCTGGATAAAATTGCGTACAGCTGAAGCGAAGCGCATCCAGTGCAGATGTAGTTGCGTTAGTTAGTGGATTACCCGCGGCATCTTCCGGCAATGGCATGAGTGACATTGCACCAGTTAGTACTCGCATAGGGCTGTCAGCAATCGTCACTGAGCGCTTACATAAGCGACCTGTAACCGCGCCCAGCTCATCACCGAATAGCAGAGGAACAACGGCCACTCTATCGCCAACGATACCATTTGTTAACGGCTGTAACGCCGTAACTAAATCCGACCAATTTTGACCATCAGATAAACCAGGCGCCGCAATTAGAAATCGAACTCGTCTAGCCAAACTTGATAAGATCTCTAATGCCTTAGCTTGATAGCTCTCGATTTCAGCTTTGCCTGTGACTGGCTTACAGATCACAATAATTTCAGGACTCACGTCTTGGTCCATTGCTTTATCAATTAACGCCATAACATCATCGCCAGCACCGTGAGGAATTGCATACCCACTCACTAGATCATCACCGTTACGCTGCCAGGCGGCAATTTGCGTTTTTAATGGTGAGTCATCACCACCGAATAAATCATCGAAATCACTTTGAGCATTGATGGGTAAAATGTTGCCAATGTTTGCAGATGCTTGTCCGATAAACAGAGCCGTGCGTTCCACTTCTTTCGTAGCGCCACTACCAGTTTGAATGGCGGCAACGGATACTTTTCCTTGTGCCATGGTCGTTCCTTATTTGCGCTACGCTACTTGCATAGCTTTGTTTAATATAAAATTCAGTTGCTCTTTTTCTTCGGCCTGTGTTTGACCTAAAAAAGAGCGGGCCGGCAAGTCAATTTGCCATTTGCTCTTACCTGAGCTGCCCTTTAACTCTCGGAGCAAAAAACCTGCTTGGGTCTTACTTAAATGCTCTGTGATCCACACAATACTTGCGCGCTTTGTGCCTTTGCCTTTTCCGCGTGGTATTTTGTAACCGGCGGCAATTAATGCTCTTGCTTGGTTGCGCGTTGCCAAACCGTCCTTGCGCTGCTCACCATTGTCTTTTGGCACTTGCGCAGTAATGCTTATTCCCTCTTGCTGCGCTCTGGCTATTTTGCCAGTACGTGTATCTTTAAAATAAACGCTGGCGTTATTTGGTCCGTAGCGAACTTTCATTCGACGCTTTAGCTTGGTAAGCATTTTTTTCTTGCGACCGTTAGCTCGGCCTTTCCACGCTTTACCTGTTAAATCTTTTTGTTGGGTTATTCGCCCTTTACTATTGCGGTTCGCGGCTCTTATCGCACCCCGTAACAAGTTACGTCGTTTATTTGGCTTGAGCTGTAAAAACGCTAACTGCTCTTTGCTTTGGCCTTCGTCAAATTTGACGTTAAGCACGGCTTACTTCACCATGCAACGTGAATGCTTCCGCTATCCACAGGCTTTGCTCACCAAAGTCATAACGCTTACCATTTAATTCAAACGGGCCATTGTCGGTTTGAATAAGCTCAATATCCTCACAAAGCTGCTCTATCGTTAGCTCAACTTCGTTGCTGTTGTCATCGTTAACGTCAGCGCTAAATTCAATGTCAGTGCTGTCATACTTACCGCCATTGTTTTGCAACCAAAACGATGCAAACGCACATATCAATGCAGCCGGTGCAGCACAGGGGTTTATGCTAATAACCCCTGAGTAATAAAATCGTGCAGCTAATAAACCGTTGCCATTGACTGTTTTACTGCTTGGCTCAATTCGCCCGCCTTCAATCCAACAATCAAATTGCGTTTCTAGCGCTAGTTTGTGGCCTTGGTATACCGCACTCACTAAGTGCTGCTTAAGTTTAGCTATTTTGCTTTGGCTCATAACAGTTCCACCGATAAGTTGGGGCTGAGCGCTTGCAATAAACGCAGTGCGTTGATGCTTTCACGTTGCCAATGCTCATGGTTATCAAGGGCTGATTGGCTTTGTGCTGTGGCGTTATCCCGATGCGTACTACCAAGCTTTGATACCAGTAAATTTGCTTTGGCTTTGCTGTACACTGCATCGTGATAAAAAATCACTTGTTGCGCGTTCAATGGCTCGCCATTAGTAAGCTGCACATCTTCAAGCTCTTGGTTAATATCAGTTTGTGCGCGTTTAAGTTTCTCAACGAGTAAATCGTTTTTGTTTGCGTACTCATTGGCAACTGCATAATGTTCAATAAAATGTGCTGTACTTAATGCTGGGTAATAGCCATTACCTGGCACTTCAACATTGACGCTTTGTAAATCTGCCTGTGGCATACCGCTTAAGTTCATCACCACCCCCGTAAATTTGTGTGGGCGCCACTTAGACGTAAGCAGCCAATCAAATACTGTTAACTGGTTACGCTAAGTTGCCCACTGGCGTTGGAGCTATTTCAAGTTTTTTTCTAGCTTTTCGACGAGTGTTTTTACACCCGCTTTCTCGTTAATCTTTTGCGCCATTTTGCCAAACCGCACTGCATTACCATTGTTATGCAACGTGGCCTCTATTTTGGTAGCAATGGCATAGAGCTTACCGCCCGCGATTTCGCTTCCAGTCCAGTCTTGATTGCGAGTGGCATGAATAACTCGCTGGAGTGTAAACGCCATGTTTGCCAAATCTTCCACAGTGCAGCTGTTTTGTAAGTACCAGTTGGCATCGTCGTAAAGCTGATCGATTAAAAAGGTCGGCCAATGCTTGGTGTTAAATTGTTTAGGTAGCGGTTGCTTTTGCTCGATCAGCAATGGCAATAGTTCAATCGCCTGAGACCATCGCTTTAAATCAACTAGCCAAATAAACACCCAAGCTAAAACTAGGTTTGGATGATTGTCACCACTTAACCGGTATTGGTTTAAGTAACCTATGTAATCGTTCTTCTCGATTGCTTTGGCTTTATAGTCAGCTTTGTCGCTAATATCGCCGAATGTTTTTAGCTGAGCCAAGTCTGAGTCAATGGCCGCTTTAAAAAACGCGTACTCGGTATGCTCACTTTTGCGGTTTTGCGCTTTGCTTGTTGCTGGCGCACTACTTTTAATGCTTGTTGGCACTTCGCCTTTTGCTTTGGCTAACGCTCGTTTGACTAAGCTCATATAAAAACACTCTCTAAAAAACGCCGCTTGCAAACTGCCAAGCGGCGAAGCTCTACCTCAAAGGAAATTAAGACCAGTTACCTTCTGCATCTTTATCAATTTTTACTGAGTCAGATTCGATGAAGGCGATTTTTTCTAAGTCTTCAACGTAATAACAGGCGTTACGCGACTCGTAATCTTCCACTCGCTTTTTCTTAGCATTGCTTTCAATGCTCATACGAATTGACTTCGACTGAATGTAATGAGTTAAATTGTCAAAGCTCGTGACCAAAATGCCGCGCGGTGGGAAGAAAGACACCTGAAAGCTTGATAAGCCGCCATACGTATTAATGGTCTGGGCCATTTCTACTTTGCCTTTTTCGCTTGGGGTGTGTGCATTTTTGGCGTAGTGCTTGGCCTTATCTTTGGCAATAAGCTCATCACCAATAATGGCTACCAAACCTACACGCTTATGCAACGGGATCCCTTGAATTAAGTCGTTTACTGCGCAATCGAGGTTTTCGTAATCACCGCCTTCACCAATTCGAATTTCATCGACTCTTGGTGTATCTTCAGTACCACCATCTTTAAATGCTCTTTCTGGTGCATCGCGGCGAACCAATTCCAACCAACCAATGTTGACGTCTTGCATCATGGGGTATTCGGTCAGATTTGTACTTTCGGCAACATGGGTTCCATACCAACCAATTTTGATGATATCGAGTGCTTTTTGCTGGCGAACATGCTTACGATAACGCTCATGAAAGTCCGGGAACTTAGACCAGGCATCCATTGTCGCCCAAGGCAAATGCACATCAACTTCTTCTGGGTGACAACGATACTCACGCTTTTTTAGTGCTGATACGTCTTTGGTTTTACGTTCTTTGGTGTCATCTGTCTCGACACCAGCGCGACCCGTAACCCCAGCACCCGAGCTCATGAATATAGACTCACCTGCGATGTCATCAACCATTGCATGGTTAATTCGGTTTAAAAACTCAGCAGATTCATAAACTTGGTCATACAGTGTTTGTTCAAGAGTAGGCGCTACAGCAAAGTTCTTCGCAACACTTGCAACACCGTAGTTGCTAGCGAGCGCTACGCAAACGGCGTTAAAAATTTGAGTGGTTCTTGTGCGCATGTTCTGTGTCCTTACAGTAAGTTTGCGTATTTACCGTCGTCGCCTGTATGCTCTTCATCAGCATCGGTAGTGCTTGCGGCTTCAGTGTTTGAGAGTTCAGTAAACTTGTTTTGAAGCGCATTAAACTTCTCTTCTTGCTCATCGAACTTTTTGTTTAGCTGGGTGAGCTGCTCCGTCAGCTCTAGGTTTGTGGCATCACTGCCTTGGCCTTCTTCCTGTTGGCCCTGAGCTTCCTGCTCATTATTTTTACCAAACTCTTTAATACTCGACGTAAGCTGAGTAAATGCAGGGGTAAGCGCCTCGGCAACTGCGTTACCAATTTCGGCTTTATCTTCTTTCGTTAATGGCATGGGTTCATCATCCTTGCTGAATAGGTTTCTAAAAAATGGTTTTTTAGCTGGCTTTTCACTTTGGCTATGTAGGCCAAGGTCTGCGCGTAAAAAAGAAACGTCCGTGTTATCTGCGCCCTTATTAAATTTGGCTCTTGATGTGTAGGTGCTTGCTGGGTAATCAGTGACGGCTAAACCTGTAAGGTAGGTTTTTCCAGTGCCCATAAAATTGCGGTCAATTTCAATGGAAAAGTAAACGTGCTGATCGGCTTGGTTTAGTTGCACAAAGCTAGCATTTGGCGCTAGCACCGCTTTTAAAACTTGCACGCCATCTTCGTTAGTGTCGGTGCTCACCTCAATCACATCGCCTAGCATACCGCCCGTGAGCTGAACCGATGATAGTGTTTCGGCTTTCCAGCCAGACCAATCTGCATAATGGTCAATATTAATGCGGGCGCCATACTTTTTAGGATTGTACGTCTCAACAATATCGTTAATGTCTTGCTCTTCGATTTCTCGCCCGTCTACTGTTAAACCAGCAGCTGCAATAGCAAGCGGTATTGTGCGTAATTGACCTGGCATTGATTAACCTGTTTAATGCGTTGCGTTATTAAGTTAGGCCAAGTTTGCACACAATAAATGATTAATTCTAATGGTTTAACTTTTTGAAATTCCTATATTTAGCTTTTAGGAATAGCTAGGATTTTAATTGGACGATTTAGCTACTTTTAGCCCTTAAACTGTACGAATTAAAGGATGAATTATGGTGCAGGATGCAACCAAAGTACGGGCCAGAGGTACGCAAACAAGCGCAAGACTTATATGTGGTACAAGGCTACACGTTTGACGAAATAGCAGATTTGCCAAACATGCCGAGTGCGCGCAGCATTCGCCGCTGGGCTGATGATGGTAAATGGGCAGATATGTGCCCGAGTTACAATGCTGAAATGGCATTTAGCCGCCGTATTAATATCCTAACCGACAAACCTGAAAAGACCGAAGCTGATTATAAAGAGCTAGAGTTTTGCACTCGCCAGCTCTGTGCACTAAACAAAAGTAAACTTGCACCGGCACCTAAACAACGAGCAGCCAACGACAGGCAACCAGAAGGTAATAGCTCCGCAGCCGGTAGCAAAAAGAAGAAGAAAAAGAAAAACGACTGCTCAGCCATCACGGTTGAAATGCTCGACGAACTAAAAGAAAGGTTACTCTATCCGCACCAACTCCATTGGTTTGAGAACCAAGACCACCGAAGCCGCTTTATTTTAAAACCGCGCCAAATTGGGGCCACATTCTATTTTGCATTCGAAGCGTTTTATGATGCCGTTGTAAATGGCCGCAATAAAATTTTTATATCTGCATCGCGCGACCAAGCAGAAGTATTCAAAGCCAATATTATCGCTCTGGTTCGTGAGCACTTTAATATTGAGCTCACTGGCTCACCTATGGTGCTAACGCTCAAAGGTGGTAAAACAGTTAAGCTTATTTTCAAATCAACCAACGCAAGAACGGCACAATCAGAAAGCGGCGACTTATATATAGATGAAGTGTTTTGGATACCCAAATACAAAACCCTTCGTGGCCTTGCTCAAGCAATGGCAACACATAAGCACTTACGCATTACTTACTTCAGCACACCCAGTGTTACCAGCCATGAAGCTTACGATCATTGGAATGGTAAGTGGTATCGAAAAACCAAAGCCTGTAACGATCCTGAATTTGCCATTGATTGCAGCCATAAAGCGTTAAAAGAAGGCCGCTTATGTGAAGACGGCATTTGGCGGCAAATGCTTAACGTGCATGATGTAGTTAACTCAGGCTTTGACCGCATTGATATTGAGGTACTTGAAAACGAATACTCACAAGACGAGTTCGACAACTTGTTTATGTGTAAGTTTATCGACGATGCACACTCGGCATTTAACTTAAAACAACTAATGGCCTGCGTGGGCGACTCAACAAAATGGGATGATTTTGACGATGAATATGAGCGCCCATTTGGCTTAAAGCCTGTGGTAATTGGTTTTGACCCTGCACGCTTTGGAGATAAAGCCTGTGTTGCAGTGTTGAGCCTACCTATGAAACCAGGCGAAAAATTTAGGTTACTAGAAGCGCTTGACTTGAGCGGTAACGATTTTGAGGCAATGGCCCGCGAAATAGAAGAGCTCACACACAAATACAATGTACAGCACATCGGGGTTGACACCACGGGTATGGGTTATGGCGTGTGGGAACTAATAACCGCGTTCTTTCCAAATGCAGAGCCAATACACTACAACCCGATCATTAAAAACCAAATGGTCATTAAAGCGCTTAACGTGATTAAAAATCGCCGTTTTGAGTTTGATAAAGACGCTGTGAATATTGCTAGCTCATTTATAAACATTCGCCGCAAGGTAGTTGGCGACCAAATCACCTATGCCACAAACCGCACTGAAACAACGGGCCACGCCGATATTGCATGGGCAATTATGCACGCCATGAAATTTGAACCATTAGACGGTAACACGATGGGCCGTCAAACATCTGTAGGGATAGCAGCTTAATGGATAAGCCAAGGATAAACGTAAAAAGTGGCGAGACGCCAAACTATACAGCAATGAGCGATGTATTTAGTTTTGGCGATCCCGAACCATGTTTAGATAACAGGTTGACCGATTACACCGGAGTATTTGCAGACAGTAACGGCATTTACGCACCACCTGTTAGTTTACATGGACTGGTAAAGCTGTTGCGAGTCAATGCCCAGCATGGGCCTATTTTAGGCTTTAAGCGCAACATGATTTTAAAGTGGTTTAAACCCAATTCAGTGCTTAGCAACGACGCATTCAAAAAATTCGCTTATGATTATTTATGGTCTGGTAACGCGTACCTGCAGATCATCAAAAACCCATTCGGTCAAATAATCCGCTTGCGCCACCTGCCAGCACTAACTATGCGATACACAACAGAGCGCGGGGTATATGCCCAGCTCAGTAATAACCACTTAGAACCCATTCGCTTTAAAGCAGGTGAGATATTACATGTAAAGGAATACGACCCAGCTCAAGGAATTTACGGCATACCTGAGTATTACGGTGGAATTCAAAGCGCCCTACTCAATGAGGATGCCACATTATTCAGGCGCAGATACTACAAGAACGGCGCACACATGGGTTTTATATTTAGTATGGCCGATCCTAATTTAAGCACTGATGATGAAGCCAAGCTCAAAAATGCAATTAAAGACAGTAAGGGCGTGGGTAACTTTAGAAGCTTGTTCTTCAACTTTAGGAGTAATAAAGCCGACGCTGAGAAGTCTATTAAGATCACGCCTGTAGGCGATATCTCTACAAAAGATGAATTTGAACGCATTAAGAAAATTACACTTAACGACATGCTGAGTATGCACCGTGCGCAAGAAGCATTGAGCGGCCAAAGCTCCGGAGATAGCCCGGGCTTTGGTGATTTGGATAAAATCACTCGAGCGTATTACAACAATGAGGTAGTGCCTCTTCAACAAACGATGGCAGGCATTAATCGCTACTTACCAGCCCATTTGCACATTGCTTTTGACATTCCGGAGTACTCCGATTTATACCCTAACAAGGACAAGGCCGCATGATAGATATGGAATATCTAAAACACATTTTTCAGTTTGTGGTGATCAGTATGGTCGCTGCCGCAATACAACTTTATTTGAGCCCGCATGCTTTTACCTTTGCACGTTATTTTTTTAATGCGCTAATGGCATTACTTGCGGCTTATTTGGTATCGAGCTTTTGCGATTTCTGGCAAGTGGCCGAAAGCGCTCGACCAGGCTTTATTGGCGTAGGAGCTTACTTAGCTCCCCACCTATTCAATGGACTAAATAATTTAGGTCAGCGATTCAGCAAGGATCCGCTTAAAGTCATAAACCAATTAAGGAGAAAGTAATGGGTTTGCTATCAAAAGTACTATCGTTCTTTACCAACCCTGTGGCGGACTTAACAGGCGGCTACCGTGAGCGTAAACGAATAGCAGCTGAAACAGCAGCTGCCGTGGCAAGCGCTGAAGCTAATTTTAAGATTGCACAATTTAATGCTAAAGCCCGACGCTGCGAACAAGCGGAACAAAATGATTCCGACTATGATCTGCTGGTATTAAAAAACCGTGACAAAACCATAATGGATGAAGTGATAATTCTGTTCTTTTTGAGCTTATTTATTTGTCACTTTATACCAGAAATGCAACCATACATGGCTGCTGGTTGGGAAGCCATGGGCTATAAAGGTGCACCTTGGTATTTTGAGTTTGTCATTGTTGGGATTGCCGTTTCAACGCTTGGACTTATGCGATTATTTAGGGCTTTTTGGACCAAACGAAAAGCGTAAGTATTAATCTATTGGACCTACGAGCTTAAGCTTTTTCTATTGCCTTAAGCTCAATTTCATTATTGCTTCCTACTATAATTTCTAGCAATAACCCTTTGCTTTTTGCCTCTTTAGTTAAGTGCGTTAAATCCATTTTGGAAACTTCATTTTGACTTACACGTTTTATCGCGCTCAGTGAGACTTCATATTCACCACACTCTACACCAGAACAAATATAATGGCGTCGGTTTCCATGGTCAGTTTCAACATATGTCGACGGCTCACTGCACAACAAACACTTTTCTTTTATAACTTTAGACATCTTATTTCCTGTTCAGTTAACGTCTGAGCTGCTATGAGGTTCTTGCTATCTCAAGTCAATCTCTTTAATAAGCTCAATTATTAAGGCTTTTTCTTCTAGCTTATTTAAGGCCGCAGAAAGATTAGGCAATTCTACACCATTAATCATTGCTGCGGCTTTCTTATCCATCCCTTTTACCAAATAGTCAAAAAGCGCACTAATAACGTTTTCACTTTGAATTCGAGTGAGAGACAAAAGCAATTCAAAACGCTCTTGGCTCTGCATGCCTTTAAAAAGGTATTTCATAAAATAGTTATGAGTTAAGTCATAATTATTTTATTGTATTTGATTTTTTGAGTTTTTCTAGTGATTTTTCATTGATGGTGTCAACTTATGTCACAAGATGTCACAACTTTGACAAGCCTCTATAGATCCCCCGATCCTTTTAGATCCTACAACTTGATGATTAATATTTAGAATTCTTAAAATATGCCAAAGTCAAACCGTGTCAGAATGTCACAAACTTTTTGTTCAAAAGCGGCGGGCTTGGCGAGGAGGAGTGAATTTTTCGCTCTTTTGCTTTCTCGCTCTCATTTCTGGGTGATATTTGCAGAAGCATTTAATACTGTATAGAATCACAGTGTCTTAATTGTTTTGAAGTGGGGTTTTGGTGGCTAGAGTAACGTGTCCTAACTGTGAGGCTAAAGCTATCGTCACGTCTCGTGATAAACAAAGCGCACACGTTGTTACGCTGTATTGTTCTTGCAGTAATACTCGTGAGTGTGGTGCCACATTTCGAGTGACACAATCATTTGATCATTTCATCAATCCCCCGTGCAAAAGCACAGCGCAAATTGCAGCAGGGCTTATTAAGAATCTTCCAAGAGATCAGCAGTTAGAATTGCTTGGTCTTTAACCAATGGCTTGACCGTTCCTAATGGCGCATAATACCACCCACAAACAAAAACCAACCAGAAAAGTCAGTCCATAATTATCAGCTGTAAATTCATATCCACGCCAATTAATATTTAAAAGTGCGAACGAGGCCAGCATGCAAATTGTAAGGCTTAACTTATGCGCATAAAATTGCCAATCTAGCCAAACTAACCACCTCGGTAATATTTCAATGTCAATTAAGTCAACAAGCATCTTCGCTCCCCGTATTCCAATACGTTAAAGTCCGTGGTTGGGACTGTATTTATATTCAATTTCAGCCCTCTTTCTCATGCAAACCGCTTCAAAGAAATCGTCTGAACTACCTAAATATTTTTGCTTGCCGCCAGCACCTATGAAAGCATGATACTTCGATGATGTTTTGTGAAATTTAACACCAACAACGCCCGTTTTATTTCGAATGCTTTTCTTGTTGTTTCTCTGGTCAACACAAGCATCACCACGCCTTAAATTAGACCATTTATCATTTAGGGGATCTTGGTCAATGTGGTCGATAATAAAATCGGGAAACTCACCCGTCATTAAAGCCCACGCCAACTGACCAGATGTGTATTCTTGACCATCAAAAACAATCCTACACCAAACATTGCGATCGTTTCGTTTTGACTTAACACAGCCAGCCACTAGATCTTTACGTCTTCCCGAACCGGTTTCGCGCCACTTGAAAACGCCAGTTTCAGGGTTGTAATCCAGTTGATTGCGAAGCTTGGTAATGTTTAACAAGGCTTAACAAACTCCAATTAGTTAAAACGCTTGTTCCATCGTTTGATGGCTTCTTCTTTTGCCCTGTCTATGTATATTTCTTGGTAGCGATAATTTATAAAGTCATCCGTCAACTTCTCTTCATGCGTCATTAGATCACAGATTTGAACACTCACAACCGCTTTACCGCAGTCATCACACCAAATCTCATATTGTGTGCCGTCACCAGTTGGTAATGACGGAACAGAGTTACAAAAGGGGCAAGGTTTCAAGTTCATCTCGATTTCCAACTTAAATTTTTTGGTTACGCAAAGCTGAAATTTGACGCTTTACGATCTTACTTTTTCTGAATGATGAAACGTTCACTTTCAACACGCCCGCACTGTTCATTCCTACAGCAATCTCAGGTGCTTGCTCGCAATTAGGTGCTAGCCAACGGGCAAGTGCGCGTTTGATACCCATTTCACTTATTCCAACTATTGCTTTTTGTGGCAAAGATACCAAAATTGGCCTTCACCAAGATCATCTGTATCAATACCGTGTTCGTAGTTGCAATGTGAACAAGTAACCGTTGCGTCACCTTGTTTGCGCTGCGAAGTTTCAAACTCTTTTTCACATTCCAAACACTCGACAACACACATTTTAATGTCCATTTGCTTGCGCATTTCATCGCTAAAACGAGTCATGTGTGGATAGCCGTCAGGGCGAACAAGAATACCGCTTTTAATTGATCTATCGACTAAATGCGCGGCTCGGTTATAGCCTATCCGCAATACCCTCTGGATTCGGCTAATTCCAAATGTGCCAGAAAGTAGCTCATGGTTTATATTTGCAAGTAACTGTTCGTCATCTTGTTTATGAAATTCATTGAGTTTTGTTAGTGCATCCATAATTCCCCCTGTCATTCCAATCTAAAAAGCTGAGTTAACAGCCATAACCAATTTCAAAAACTTCATAGCCAAAGTTATCACCAAGCACCGAGCTTTCAGCAGCTTTTGCAGCCGCTTCTTTGGTCTCGAACTTTGCTAACTCTTCGCTGCTAGTTTCGATGTTGGTACACAGCATCAAAGGTGTATATCCGCCGTTTTGAGTTGTAAGCATTACGAAAAAATCACCAGTATTTTTAGTAGTCATAAAATCCCTCGGAAGCCAATACGAACTGTCAGCTATGCCATACTAAACCCAATGTCCCACCAATCATTCGCATTGATATCAGTGGCTAGTCCACTAACGATCAACCTGGCTAGCTCCATATCTCCAACTAACTGCAACTTCTTCTTATATCTGCAGTTCGACGGCAAACGCCGCTGTTCGGCTTCGGCCAAGCTGAATGCCAAATCAACAATTTCTCTCGCCTCACGCCAATGATCCTTTTCTGGTGTAGCTGCAATTGCTCGATCCATGTCGCTGAAGTCCAGTTGTTTAAACGAACGCAACTTATCGCCCTCTTTATAGAACACCCGCCCATGAGCCATAACGGTTCCATCTTCATCTAACGCTTTGAGCTGATCATCTTCTAGGACATCCCAATACGCTAGGCTGTTTACAGCTTCGTTCCTGCGTTCTTCAGCTTGTTTTTGGGCAAGCGTTTGCGCTACGTGAACCACATAGTCATGTTTGATCGCTTTTTTCTGGTCTTTTTCATCCATAACGAGCAATTGACCTCCCCGAATTACGTAAACTCGGCCATTGTGATGCACCTTTTTACCGTCCGCCAGATCCTTTTTAAACTCTGCGATCTCTTTTTCTGAATATCCGATCATATCTAGCAATAATCCGTCTCTATGCCCCGTAGGGCAAGGCGTACAATTATTCCCACTAGTCCAAGATAGGTCGGCTGCGCCGACGTTGTTGGCATCGTGCATACTCGCATCATAGGTGTTGTCGTTAGCTGCGGCAGTACCAATTGGTTGTTTGTCCCAGGTGTGAACTCGAGTTATTAGCGTGCATCTACTTTGTTCATCAACCACGCCTTTAAGGCGCTTTGTACACTCTGAATACGCATTGCCGAACTCAGTATGTTGATAGGCAGGTTTAAACCGTGCCTCGCGGCCAATACCAAAGCCGCCCATTAAAGTCACAAATGCCTTAAAGTCACCTCCATCAGCAGCTTTACGCACTTGCTCTAGCTCGTCATTGCCTTTAACTTCTTCACGTACTCTGCGCAGCTCACGCCAGATGGTAATTGAGGGGGATTTTTGAAATTGAAATTGGCGAATGCCCCACGTACTTGCCCATGCTTTTACTGGATTAACAGCCTTAATGAGCTTTTCACCGGTTTCCGCGTCGTATTCGTTGGCTAAAGCAAACCCGTCTATGTTCTTACTTACATATTTAGCGATATAAGCCGCCGCACCACCTGTTTTGTTGCCATCTTTATCAACCTTTGGTGGCTCCATTCTAATGGCTGTATAACGAGGGCCGCTTGGGGTGTAATCCTTTTTGGGTTCTCGGGTATACACTTTGCGCTTTTTATTCAGGCCCCATATTCTTCGAGCGCGAACATACCTGGCACGCAGTGATTTACGCTTTTTGAACCGTTCAAAAAAGACCTCTCTATCGTCTTTGGTAAAGTACCTACGCAGGATGTGATTAACTTGATGGTAATAACGCTCAGGCATCCACAGCAGCATATGCCAATGAGTACAGCCGTCGGCATGTGGCTCAGCAACACGTATACCAAAATATGGGATTTCTTCGCGGTCCAGCTTAGCCCGTGCTTGTGAGTACAGCTTATTGAGGTAGTTGCTTGCTTCTTTCGGTGTTGAGCCGTCCCACTTAGGAGAGTTCGCATGGAACCGGCTTGGGGTTGTAATGTTAAAAAACCCGCCTACATAGCCCATTTCGTCCGCAAGTTCTTCAGTCTCGCGGATCCGTAGCATTAATTCATTACGCATGTTTTCTGGGTTAGCCACACCCGCTTCAACGGCTTTCATTAATGAAATTACATCGTTATGTTCATTTACTAGCTCGAGGCTTTCTAGGTATCGCCTACCCTTTTCGCGGTCGGCTTGGTACTCTTTAAGCGCTTGTTTGGAGCAATAAGCATTAATCCCCTTTCTTTTGGTGACCGAGCCTGCCTTTTTGTTATGTGTGGTAAATAGGTCCCGGCCCACCTCGCCAGTAGCGATCTCTAAATGCTCAAGATAGCGGCGCCTAATGGTTTTTAATTTGCGCGCCCACCACTTGTGGCACTGAGCTTTTAATAGTGCAATTTCGGCGTCTGGCTCGGTTAAATACTCACCTTTTTCCTCAAAAGGTAGCGTAACGCCATACTGCTCAGTAAAGTCAGCAATGGCGTTATAAAAATCAACCATACCCCAGCTTGATTGCTCAGCGGCTAAGTCAGTTAATACTTCAGTCACTTTGGCCGCGAGTTCGCTGGCATGCTTCTTGGTCTTTTCTGCATTGGCTAAAATATGCCAAGGCAATGGCATACTGTCTGTAATCTTCTTGAGTGTTTTTAGGCGGGGCTTAAGAGTGTTTACTGCACGTCTAAGCCAAGCATTGGCTTGGTATTGGCATTTTAAGTGGTTTTTAAAATCTTCAGGCACGCCCTGTTGCGTGTGCTTGCCAAACTCATATAACCGCTTACTGATCTCTAATAGCTCATCCTTACCAGCGCTTGCTAGGTTTTCAAGCGCTGAGTCATATTTAACTATAAAACGCTTAGCAAAACGTAGCTGTAGTGGCTTTGGTACTTTGCTTAAACAGTCATATACAAAGTCAATTTCAGCTTGGTCGCCCAAGGCATTAACTAGGGCCATTGCACTGCTAGTTACCAAGCCGCCAGCTTGTTTTGCAATCACTTTCTCTGCGTCTAATTCCGTTTGTGAACGGTCACGCTCAAATAGCTCAACGCGTTTAGCTTTTGCTGTCTCTGCTGCTTTTAGCGTTTCCTCAGTTTGCCTCACAAAGCTAGCCTGAATACTTCTGGCACGCTTACTGACTACTATGTCGGCAGCAATATAATTATGATGGCGGTTGTTGTGTACTTTATTTAAGGCCGCAACGGCCTGTTTGCTCAAGCCTAAACTGGTTAAATCTATTCTATGAGGTGTAGTTGCAAGCACGTTACAAAACCAAGCGTTAGCCGGTTCGCTTGGGTTTGTAGGCTCGTCTTGATACCAGGCATCTGGCTCAGGTGTTATTTTAGAGATATATTGTTTGGCTAATTTGTACTGGATATAAACGGTAAATCGCTGCAAGCCTTTTAACAATGTCGCTCTGTGCGCATTGTCCTGTACTTGCTTTGTGATGGTTGCTGCGGCTTTGCAAACCTCAAATGTTTTTATTGGCCATATACTCACTGGCATGTTCCCTTAAAAAGGGGCTTTCGCCCCAATACATGGAGATTTTTATTAGCCGGCTAGTGCTTTATAAATTGCTGATACATATTTGGCCTGATGGATGGCGTCATCCAATGCGTTGTGTTTATTGCCTTCAAATGGAATATCGTATTTTGAATCTATGCCTTTTAAGGTTCTACCTAGCTCAACAACGGTTCTAACGTCACGGTCATTTTGGAACGGCCAAGGCTGCGAGCCATGCATTCGTCTGTAAGTGTTGCCTAAGATCACATTGTCGAATCCTGCGCCATTGCCCCACACAACCCTGTCTTTGTATTCTTCTATTTGCTCAATCCAATCTGTAAAGTCGTATAAGGTATCGCTAAGCTTGCAGGCTTCACCATTTGTGATTTCTTTGCGTGCCTGTTCATTTTGTTCAAGCCACCAAAGCACCGTGCTTGCATCCATTTCGCCATATTTCACAGCGTCTTCTAGGTCAATTTGCTGGTAGAATGAAGCGCCAATGACTCCTGTTGTTGGTTCAAAAAATACGGCACCAATTGCAACTATTGCAGCGTTACTGCCCTGTCCCATAGTCTCTAAATCAAGCATTACGTGGTTCATATTGCTTCCTCTACTTGTTCAATTTGTTGAGGCTCTCCACCCATTTGGGCTGCGTTTAGCGCTGTTTTCATTTGGTCGTAAATGGGGGAAAACTCCACATGCTCTTCACTGATCATTTCAATGATTGGGAGTAAATCAGTTAGCGTGTCTTCGCACTGCATTAGCATATGTACTGTGCTTCTTTGATTGAGCAAACGGATTGTAAAATTGGCCTGTTCAACCGCATGATGAACAATATTTCTGATTAGGCGCTGTATTTTAGATAGATCTTGGTCTTTGATAGGGAGCATTTTTTATTCCTTTGGGTAATTAAATTAGATTACGGCTAGCTCTGCTGGGAGCCTAAACCCCTTGCAAAATACAAAGTGGGCGTATTCGATGGAGTCGGTTTTATTTGGTTTTTCAGGGTTAAAAGCACCACGTTTGCTATGCACATATACCGAGGCAAGCGGCACGGATTGCCACATGGGTTTTCGCTTTATACTTCCTAACCAATTGAGGCGCTGCAACATGACAACCACACCGCCATCTCTAACCATTTTTAATGAGTGATAAACAAACTCTTGTGAGAGTCTAAAAGGTGGATTAGTGATGATCATATCGTACTGGTTATGCTCTGGCCCTGCTGGTTGCTGTAAAAAATCAGCCCCCTTACGCTCTGCGCGAGAGTCAGCTCTTATGTCCCAACTCTCGGCTACAAGGCCGTGATGAGCTAGCACCGTTGGATAACTCATTTCGTACTTTTCACACCCGCCTGCACTTGGGTCTAAAATCTGATTGTACGATTTAAAGTCGCTAATTCCATCTTGCTCAAACGCATGCAAAAAGTCGTTAATCATCCAATGTGGCGTAACGTAATAGTCATCTTCATGACGTGTATATCCGCGGCCTGTTGAGCTCATGATTTCACCTCACCTAATGCTACACGCAGCATACGGATAGACTCTTCACAACCACCTGTGGACTCAACCCAACCAATGGTTTGTTCAATAACACGGGTTAGCTTGGCGTTGAGCTCTAGCTGCTCTTGGTACAAACGGTTTAGTCTGCCCAACTGTCTAGGCGAAGACATAAAGGTTCTAACCGGTGCTTTTACCTTTGGTGTAGACACACGCATAACCACTCCTAATGTTGCTTTATCGGTGTAACTACGCTGTCGGCACTGTAGCGTGGCGTGTTTGGCTTAGCGTCGTGATAAAAACACTCTGGCTGCATGGCGTTCGCGTCGATAAACTCAATCACAATGTTGTTCAAAAACATCAAGCCATTACGCACTTTGTCGCGCTCGTCTAGTGTCATATCATTCCAGTGCTTATCTAGGTCTAAACGGCTGAACCCTGCTGTAAACAGCACCAGTTGGCGTTGCTTTTGGCTAAGTACGTTTGTAAAAATGTAGCCAGGCTTTTTACGGTGGTCGCCAATCATTGCTCGTATTTCGAGTAAGCCCTGAGGCTGTGCATTTGCCATGTTAAGCCTCCTTACTTTCTATGTAGCTATCTCTAAATTTTATAAGTTGGGCACGTCGATAATGATTTGATCTACCAAATGGAATAGCCGGTGGGAATCCATCTTTTTTTGCAAGTTCCCAAAATTTCTTGCGGCCACATCCAAGGAGCTTCATTGCATCTATTGTGGGTAATAGTTCGTCTTTTAGCTCAGACTCCTGTTGAGCTAGTTGCTGCTTAAGCTGTACGTTCTCATTAAGCAATGTCATAAGAATGGCTTGTGCATCAGGAGAGATATTTAGCTGAGTTATAGCTTGAGTATTCATGCTGCTTGCTCCTTGGCTTGCAGCAATTGCTCGCCGTACTGAGAGTAGAAAGACTCCGTAGTCATTGAGCGCCACAAATTAATGTCTGTCTCTAACCACACCGAGCATCTATGCGTTAGCTTTTGAGATCTAGGGAACTTACCTTCACTCATTAGTTTATAGATGTGAGACTGCGACATGCCACACATCTCCATTACTCTCTCAAGCCTTAAGAAACCTTCATTAGGTCCAACAACTTCGCCAAGCAGATTCTTCCTAAACTTTTGTTTATCCATACATAACCTCGTCAACAATTTAGTGAACTAACGTGGTTTCTAAGTTACCTATCCATGTGCTAAGCTCTTATAAAAGTGCTTTAAAGCTCCCGAAACTGAAAATTTAGTAGCTTTAAAAACCAAAACAGTAACTATAGATACCATTTGTGTAATTTAGGTCGTTATGAGTACCATGTCAAGCCATGTCGGTGAAAAAATAAAATTAATACGAACCACTCTTGGGTTATCACAAGCAAAGTTTTGCGAATTACTTGATATAGGAATTGGAGGGCTTAAAAAATATGAGCTTGGAAGTTCTGAACCTGGCTACTCAGTCATCGAGAAACTGGCAAATAATAAGGCAACCAGCATTTACACTATGTGGTTGTTGACTGGGAAAACGCACCCACAAATTGGACAGGTTTCTCCAGGTGATAGCCAGAGTAAACATGATGCGACGATTTCAGAGTCTGAATTTGAGGATCAATTTGTAGATAAGGTAGCTCAATCACTTTTAATGTTCTGTCATTTAGACTGGTTTAAACCGAACGTTGAAAAGCAGGTCGACTTTGATGACTGTGGAAAGTTAATTCTAAAAGATGTTAAACCTTTGCTAGCCGCAAGGTATGCAGGCGACCAAAGCTCAAGTAAAACAGCATAAAAAAGCCCGCTTTGAGCGGGCTATAATGTTATGTGAGTTGCGAAAGGCACCAACGTTTAAATAAGCTATATAGTATGTGGCTACACATCCCAAATTAAAAGCCATAGTCATTAAACTAGACCCAAACCGAAAATGCCAAGCATAATGAATTATTCTTAAGACCCTACTATACAATTTATAAACAGCACTTTTTGTACTTTTTACCAGATCCACAAAAGCATGGAGAGTTTCTTCCTATATCAGGTGACATATTGATATATGGACGATTACTATTATCAATGTGTTTACTATTTAACTTTTTTGTATAATTTAACACATTGTACTCTTTCATCATTTTTTTCGCGTAAACTTTTTCATCGTAAGTTAGCGGCTCATCATAGTGTACTGAGAATACATCTTCAGATCTAGTTTTAGAGTTTTGAGCTTCTGTAGCTATAACGATCACATGATTCGCTTGCGGATTTTGATACTTAGCCACAAGAGAGTATGCCTCAATAGCATTTCTTCTAGATAATCTGTACTCGGATTCACAAGAGATATCTTGCATTGAAAAAAATAGAAAAACATACAGTCTGTCTTTATATTGAGGAGAGAAAACAAGCCTTGCACTCCTAGCATCATGAGGGACAGTTCGAAACTTGTCTTGAAATGCTTCACTCAAAAATTTCCTCGAAACCCTATTTTCAGCAGCTAAATAGTTGACAGCTCTCTCGTGAATTTCAAATGGAAGATCAGCACCTAATCCAACCTGAGAACTTAATATATGCTCAGACAGTAAAGTTATTAACTGATCCCAGTAGAGACTTTTTTCCTTGAATTTTCTTAGACTGGACGCTAAATAAGAGGATTTATATTCTTCCCATCCCCCCTCAACAATTGTAATCGAGTACTCACTATATTTTCCATCTAATTTGGGAATCGCACCTAATTCTGTTTTATCTGGGTGTTGCAAATAATGGGCTAGCAAATCTTCCTCTCCAGCGACTTGCAGCAGAAAGCCACTCCTTATTGCGGATTCTTTCTCTTTCAAATAACGAGTAAAATCACTAACTGTATCAAGTTCATTGAGAAGCAAGTCTAGTGTAATCTCATCTAATATATGTATGAAAGTCTTTTCTGGGTTAAGATCGCCAATAACAAAAGGATGATTTAAATTTTCATTTTCATTAATTGAATATACTTGTAGTAAAGTACCAGAACCACCCTCTCCAAACTTAGAGAAGTAGTTCTTAGCAGGTAAAATACTATTTTTTGTTACCGCTACTAGGTAAACCTCCAATTTATTTAAAGAAATATTAATAGGAAATTGAGCTTGGTTCTTTTTATCTAAATACAGTCTTTTTGGATGCTTCCTAATCCAAGATTCAGCACCGTATAACTGTGCCGCTGACTTTATCACTGATTTTTTAAACCATCTTTTCCATGCAATATTTATATCTATATTGACGTTGAAATTTATATCTTTATCAGAAAAGATAATGACCTTATTATCGAATACAACCAAAAGGTCACAGAGTTCTTTACCTTCGTTATTTTTGCTGAACCCTTCGTCAGTATAGACATTCGGATAGCTCCATAAGCCTAGAAAAGTACGCTCTGATAACTTAGCCAAATACCTTTCACTTTCGGTGATACCATCTTCTTTTATTGTTGGCTTTAACATTTATTATTTACCATCGAATGAACCGGAACAATGTGAAAAATTTATAGAGAGTAAATTAAATATCTTTCTACCGTTAGCATAGTCACAGCTGTCATTATCACATTAATAACAAACTCCTGTTTTGCTTACCCCTGACAATGTTACATTAGGTTGCTCAGGGCTGTGGTTAGCAAATGGATTAACTAGGTCAACTTTCTATATATACGTGCAGTTTATTTCAAACGGGGTTTATTAAAAAGTGTTAATGTCAGCTGTTCGCTCGTATCAGCCCAGTCAGTCTGAACTATTACAATTCAGATAATTTTACTTTACAGCTTTAAGCATTGGCCGTTCTGCTTTAGGCCACAGGTCAATCGGCTTACCAGCCGTGGTTAACACGTAGTTTTTAACTTTATGATGTGCCACAACTGTTTTTTCGTATGAAAGTAATTTATTAGGTTCTGTAATAGCATCGTGTACTTCATGTAGGATGTTATGTGAGGTAAAAGCTATACTTTCTGGCTCTACTTTCTCCTCAAACGTCTCTAGCAACAAACTAACTTGCAGTCCTGCTTTTTGTTCAATACCTTGATTACCATGCCCTTCTGCTAATGTTAGGGCTGTTCCAAAAACTAAGACCAGTTTGCCAATTAACATTGCTACTAACAATTCCATTTTATACTTCCTTAATTCTTTTGAGATTTGCCAATTTACTGATTGGGTAAACTGCAACAGCTGTTAATGTCATTAGATTAAGCATGACAACGCCATACTTATAGAGCGGAGACAACAGGTTTGAGTCCAACATTCCTCTTGATACAAACTGCATTAGCTGCAACGAGGTCATTAAAAATGTAATGTACAAACATCTTCTGGCGGTTGGTGAAAAGCTACAACCCCTTATCTTATGGAGCCCAAAGAGAGTAACAGCAAATAACATCGAACAGGTGAACATACTAAAATAGAAAAACTGTCTAAGTTCTAGCTTCTCCATACCTTCAATTGTGACTATATGTTGCGCCAAATTGGAGCTGATAAAGTGAAATACCATTACTGTTAGTGCAGATAAAAAGCATGAGTGCAATTCGTGATCCTGAATAGTTTTTAGGCTACTTTTTCCGCCAAAAAACAAGCTCCACTTTCTATTTTTAAATTTAAATAGTAGGTATAAAACAATTAGGATTTCTAAAACTCTAATTGCTCCCCCAGTGAACACAAAAAAGTCTGTCATGCTTTTCCTTAAACTTCTTTATCAAATGCTACGGTAGGCTAGCTTAAAACTTTGGCGGTTCTATACCACCGCCTCCACCACTACCATAACTAGCAGCAGTATAATTTTGTCTCTCAACTTTTGGCGGCTCAATGCCATCACCACCACCGCCATTGCCACCCATTACTTTTGAGAGCATTGAGTGTTCAATAACCGTTTTCGACTCAGCAACCTTAGCGATTTCTGCGCGCGTTATTGTGCTTTGGTTAGTGTAGCTTGGCGGCTCAATACCACCGCCGCCGCCACCGTTACCACCTGTTATGCATTTCAATTCTTTCACATCAAGTGATTTGGAGTTCATTTTAAATCCTTATTTATTAAAGTTGATTAATCCTTACACTTGTTCACGTTATGTTAATATAATTAACACTGCATGACAACAAGCAAAGTTAGTTTATCGCAATCAATAGGCGGGCTACAAGCCAAACACTGTTTAAAAAAACAGTGTAATTTTAGCTGTAGCCACACTCATCTTAATTGCATTACTCGGTAAATAGAAATGAACATCTATCGCCTAGCATTGTACCCATCAATACGTACCAACGAATTTAAGCCCATGTATCTTGCTTGCTTAAATTTATATGGATACCGCTTAGCAATTTGTACCAACTTTTTACAAGGCACACCCGTTCTCAACGCCAATAAAATTATGGCTGTTGGCCGTTGCTCTGTTTGTTGAATTAAAAATGCGTACTCTTGGTTAGGCAAAAGTGTATCGCTGCTAGATTTGCTGACTAGGGAAAGTAGGTTTTGTAAGTATTTCATCATTCATCCTTGGGTTGTAATGCATAGTCCACATGCTTGTTTAAAACCTAGTCCAAAATGACATAATCTGCAAAGCTAGCGGCTTGTTACTTTACGTAACTGTCTGAAAATACAGTAACACCGTAATAATCAAATGTTTTATCATAAAGAGATGTAGCAATTTGGCGCTACTTCTAGAAAGTAAAGGAATTATATTGAAACGGTTAAGTTATTTGATCTTCGGGTTGGCGTTTGCTGTTGCGTGCATCATGGTCGGGCTCTACATCAACAAGTTTGGGTTCGGGTTTGCAAAAACCATTTCTGATTGGGGGGCGGTTGGTGACTTTTTTGGTGGTGTACTCAACCCTACTTTTGCATTACTTAGCTTAATTTTGATCGCTTATACTCTAGTACAAAACCAGAAGGCTTTAGCACAAAGTGAAAAAACTATCGCGCAAGGCCAAGAAGCAATTAAGCAAAATGAACAAGCTCTTAGAGTAAGCAATGAAGAACTAAAATTAACACGTGACGAGCTAGCGAGTTCCTCAAAAGCACTAGAGGAACAAGCTAAGCTATTAGCTGTTCAGAGCTTTGAAACGACATTTTTTAACATGCTTGAGCTACACAGTAAAATATTGAACGATATTTATTACTGTCCTGATGCTGATCGTGAGTATTTGAAATCAAGGATAGTCCCTGATGACTATCCTTTTGAACAAAATAAACGCTTTGGAATGTACTCGCTTAAAGCGATTAACACAGCGCTTGAGAAAGGGGCTGAAGCCGCCAAAGCACCGATAGATGTTCTTTTCAGAACCTTTAATAAGAAACACGAGTACTTGTTTGCGAGTTACTTCCGTAATCTTTATGAAACTCTAAACTTTATCAGAAGTTCATTACTAGAAGAGGGAAAACAAAAAACGTATGGCAATATTCTACGAGCGCAACTCTCAAATGATGAACTTGCTTTGTTGCTTTTGTACTGCGAGTGTCACAAGAAACATACCAGCCAATTTAGAGAACTTATCATCGATTTTGAACTATTTGAACACTTGAACTGCACCTTTGATGGACCTTCTTATATTTACACTAGAGCTCCAAGTTTCAAGCTGACAACAAAAATGCTTAATAATTATTTCGTGATTGAAAACGATATAGTTACTAAATCCGCCTTTGGCAATAACAGTGGAGCGAAGGAGTTTGTAGAAAGTGTTTTGACTAACTCTTAGAGATACGCTGACAAAAAAAACCTTAAGAACTTGCAGGTTTCAGTTTTACCAGAGCCATATACTCCATCTAAATTTATAACTCTGCTATGGCTTGTAAGAAATGAGCTAAGGAACTCTCCATACTCCCGACGACCATTTAGACATGTGTCCCAGTTGTACTGTTCCACCCACGATTTGTATTTACTTGCGAAACTAGAGATATCCATTCAAAAGACCTTAAAAGCTAAAATTCTACAACTTATGCTATCTTTTATTCTTAAAGATTTATAGCTAATTAGCTGCTATATTTGCTCCTAAGTATACGCCCCACTACAAGTTATTAATCTCTTGTTCAATACATTGCCAATAGAGCTCGTATGCTTCTCGCTGATCATTGATATAGTCATGCTTGTTATATACGGCCATTACACCACGCATTGCATGCCCCAGCATTTTTTCAGTTACATGCGGCAAAACGCCTTGCTCACTTAATAGCGTACTTAACGATCGTCGTGCATCGTGTGGCACAAACTTCGGTATTTTATATTTTGTATTTAGGTGGTTCCACATTCTGTCACAGAACTGGTTAATTGAATGGACTGTGGTTGATTTTGAAAGGTTTGCACCAGGGAACACAACTCCTTGGCGGCCATAAACTAAACCTTGATTGTTTATTATTGATAGCAGTTTTTTTGTGAGCGGTCTTCTAATTGCTTTATTCGTCTTGGAGTTTTCAGGGGGAACTGTCCATGTGCCACTTTCTAGATCTATGTGCTCCCACCGCATTAACCTCACCTCTGACTGCCTTGCTCCGGTAATAAATATAGCTTGTAAACATGCTTTGGTTGTTGGTGTTGCTTTCGACTGCTCAATTTGGCGCCAGAGTAATGCAATCTCTTTAAATGTTAGCCAGCGTTGCCCTTGAGTACTTGGCTCACCAACATGCTTAGTTTTTAAATCTAAAATAGGATTATTATTGGGTATTTCGCCACGCATAGCAGCCCACCTTATTGCGGACTTTAATCGTATTAAAATGATCGGCGCTAGCTTGGCTGAGCCTTCACTTCTTACAAAATCAAAAAACTTGTGCCAGTCTACAGGTGACATGTCTTCCGCTGGTTTTTCTGTTAGGTGCGGCAAGATCCATTTATTGATGTTGTTTGCGTATAATATTTGCGTCTTTTCTTTGAATTTAGATTTCTCAGCGTCAAACCATGCTGCGGTTATCTGAGCAGGCGTCCGTCTAGCTACATCTCCTTGCCTACGTTCTTTAAGTTTTACTCGCGGATCTTCCCCTGCCGCAATCCAAGCTTTTAAGAGTGACACTAAATCTTGTGCGTCTTTTACAGATAAGTCTGGGTAATAACCAATCGTGACAATCTGCTGACTTCTAAGGTATCTAAAACGATATTGCCAGGCTACCGTTCCGTTGCTGTTACGTCTTACTCTTAGTCCGTCTCTATGCGATAATACGATAGGATCTTTTTTCTTGTTTACTAGCTTTCGCAGCTTCGCGTCTGTTATTGCCATAGTTACCACGATATACACACTTGGTAGTTTTGATATACACACTTATATACACACTTGTGCATAATTGCAAGAAACATGGAAAAACGAAGAGAAAACAAAAACAGCAATAAGCCATTGATTTTATGACGAATATGAGCCAATCAGAAACATCAGGAAACGACCAGAATACACCCACTATCTATTGGCACGACTACGAGAGCTGGGGTGCGACGCCGCAAAAAGACAGGCCAAGCCAATTTGCTGGGATCAGAACGGATCTGGACCTCAATATTATTGGTGAGCCACTGATTGAGTATTGTCAACCAGCGCCTGATTATCTCCCGCATCCTCAAGCCTGTTTAGTCACCGGGATCACACCACAGTTAGCACTAAAAAAAGGCCTGACCGAGGCCGAGTTTATGGCAAAGATCCACGCTGAATTTGCAAAGCCACAAACCTGCGTTGCTGGATATAACAGTATTCGGTTTGATGATGAGCTAACCCGTTATAGCCTTTATCGTAACTTTTATGACCCCTATGAGCGTGAATGGCAAAATGGCAATAGCCGCTGGGATATCATAGATCTAGTTAGAGCCTGCTATGCGCTTCGCCCTGAAGGGATTGAATGGCCAACCCGTGAAGATGGTAACCCTAGTTTTAAACTGGAACACTTAACCGTCGCCAATGGCATTGAGCACGGCGCCGCGCACGATGCATTGAGTGATGTTACCGCAACGATTGCGCTGGCAAAACTGATTAAAACCAAACAGCCAAAACTGTATGAGTTCTACTTTAATCACAGACATAAAAAAGCGGTGTCGAGCCTAATCGATGTTTTCAATATGCAGCCTTTAGTACACGTTTCTTCTATGTTTCCAGCGCAACAAGGTTGCACCACTTGGATTGCCCCGATGAGTTTTCACCCGGTCAATAGCAATGCCGTGATCTGCTTTGACTTAACACAGTCGCCGGAGGTATTGAATGACCTTGACGTTGAGGCACTCAAACAACGGCTTTATACAAAACGCAGTGAATTGGGTGATGATGAACTACCGGTTGGATTAAAACTAGTACATATCAATAAATGCCCGCTGGTTGCACCAGCTAAGACCCTCTTGCCCGAAAATGCAGCAAGGCTTGGAATTGACCGCGAGCAATGCCTCGAAAACTTAAAATATCTTAAGGCCCGCTCTGAATTAAGGGATAAAGTTGCAGAAGTCTTTAGCGATGAAAAGGGATTCGAGAAACCAAGTAATCCGGATTATCAACTCTACGATGGTTTCACCAGCAAGGCCGATAAAGCCAAATTTGCAATCATTCGCAATGCATCGCCTGAAGAGTTGGCAACCATTAAACTGGATTTTGAAGACAGTAAATTTAACACGTTGCTGTTTCGCTATCGAGCAAGAAACTGGCCGCAGACGCTCTCACCTGTAGAGCTTGATAAATGGCGTAAATACTGCCAAAACAAGTTGATGCATAATGAAGATAACCCTTCAATTTCAGCCGAAGATTTTATGCTAGAGCTTGAAAATTTAGTCGCAGAGAATGAAGGTAATGAGCACAATATGCAGATCTTAAAAGCGCTTTATCATTACGCTCAAAGTTTGTAGTTAATGCCGTAATAGCCCGCACCGCTTGGCGCTAATATGAAATGCTGACTTCGTCGATAAACAGCAGTGCGGCTTACTAATATAATTTGCATTGGCAAAATATTCGTTCTGCTTGTGTTGAAATAACCCCTCGAAGAAATGAAGAGTTTATATTGCATTAATACCAATTCGCTTAATTAAGTGACTTATTTTGAGGCGAGAAGATCTTGTCGATAATCAGGCAAAAATTCTATTTAACCTGAGGTTTGGATAAGGAATGAACTGACTCACTGTTTTTTTAATCACCTTAAACTATCTTCTTACCTAGCCAAAGAGTTTTGGGGATAACTCCGATCTCGCGTTCTGCTACCGCACTGGTACCTACATCCTTGTAGGCAAGGCAAATTTACGGCCCAATAGCTGGGCTATTGGAAGTGAATTTAACGCAGTTAGCGCTAAAACAGGCTGCTAGAAAGGCATTAATTATCCGAAGCTCAGGTTATTTAGTGTTCTAAATAAGAAAGCTTTAACACCGTTAGCGTCAGGTTTGCTTCTTCAAATTGAGCAAGTATTAAGACCAATTGGTATAATTCTCTCATCTATTATGGTGTTGGCATGTATTCCACATTAGCTGTAACTCTTCAATAATGGTGGGGTCGTCAATGGTAGATGGCACGATGATGTCTTCACCGTCCACCAGCTGGCGTAGGTTCTTTCTGAGTATTTTACCTGAACGGGTTTTGGGTAAACGCTCAACCACTTTAATGGTTTTAAGACAGGCAATCGCACCGATTTTTTCGCGGATCAGGCTTCTTATTTCCTCTGCAATGGCTGTTTCTGTGGTGTTTACGCCATCTTTCAGTACCACCATGGCAATAGGCACTTGGCCTTTTAGCTCGTCTTTACCGGCAAACACGGCGCATTCTGCAATTGCATTGTGGCCTGCGACGATCTCTTCCATTTCACCGGTTGACAGTCTATGCCCGGCTACGTTTATTACGTCATCGGTGCGGCCCATAATAAACAGGTAGCCGTCTTCATCAAAATACCCGCCATCGCCAGAGAGGTAATAGCCGGGGTATTGTGATAAGTAACTGCCTTTAAAGCGCGCCGTGTTATTCCAAATAGTGGTTAAACAACCGGGAGGGAGTGGTAATTTCACCGCAACAACACCTTGTTGATTGGCCTCGCAAGGACTGCCGTCCACATCAAGGATCTCGACTTGATAGCCCGGTGTGGGAACAGTGGCACTGCCCGCCTTTGTTGGCATCAATTCAATTCCAACTGGGTTAGATGCAATTGCCCAACCCGTTTCGGTTTGCCACCAGTGGTCAATTACCGGCAGCTTTGTGGTGGACTGTAGCCAATCGTAGGTAGCAGGGTCAAGTCGTTCACCAGCTAAAAATAGCGCTTTTAGACTGCTTGTGTTGTAGTTAGCCAAGAGCGCAGCGCTCGGATCTTCTTTTTTAATGGCACGAAATGCCGTAGGTGCACTAAAAAGTGCAGCCACTTGGTATTCTTCTACCACTCGCCAAAACGCCCCTGCATCTGGGGTTTTAATCGGTTTACCTTCGTATAATACGCTAGTGCAACCATAAATCAGTGGGCCATAAACAATATAAGAATGGCCCACAACCCAACCAATGTCAGATGCTGCCCAAAATACTTCGCCGGGCGCCATGCCGTAAACGGTTTTCATACTGTAGTTTAATGCCACAGCATGACCGCCCTGCTCTCGCACTACTCCTTTGGGTGTACCTGTGGTGCCAGAGGTATACAAAATATAAAGCGGATGCGTGCTTGGTAGCGGCACGGCATCAAAGGGTTCTGGCGTGTTTGCCACCACCGCCCAGTCTAAGTCTCTTGGCGATGACATCTGCGCTTGGTATGCTTCACGCTGTAACACAACGCAATGTTCAACTTGATGCTTTGCCAGCGACAAAGCCTCATCCAGCATAGGCTTGTATTCAATAGTGCGGCCTATTTCAATTCCGCAAGAAGCACTGATCACTAGCTTTGGTTTAGCATCATCTATTCTCACCGCAAGCTCATGAGGTGCAAAACCGCCAAACACCACTGAATGAATAACACCCACGCGCGCGCAAGCAAGCATAGCAACGACCGCCTCAGGCACCATGGGCATATAAATTACGACTCTATCCCCTACGCTTACACCAAGCTGATTTAAGCCTGCCGCAAAATGGCTCACTTGAGAGAGCAACTCGCGATAGCTAATTTTGCGTTTGGTATTCGTCACCGGCGAGTCATAAATTAATGCTGTTTGCTCTCCTCTCCCTTGGTGTACATGATGGTCGAGTGCCACATAACTGGTATTCATCAAACCATCGCTAAACCAATGACTCAACCCCTCTTGGTCTTGGCTATGTCCGATTTTTGGTGGCGTGTGCCAATCAAGCCGTGTCGCTTCTTTAAGCCAAAACGCCTCTGGGTCTTGGGTAAATGTGTGGTATGCCTGTTGATAGGTTATTGTTGTCATAATAAGTTACTCAGTTTCGCTGGAACTTAGTAAAGATAGATAAAAAACCGCCAAGTTTTGATGAGACTTTAGTCTTGCGAGGATGATGTGGATCAAGGTTGGGACAGTTAGATACGATTATGGTTTGTATGGGGGATACAATAGCTTAGCTAATGTACATTTCCAAAGTTAAGCTTACTTTCTTTTAGAGTTAAGAAAGTGCCTTTGGGAGTCATCTACTCGCTACGAATAAATTGCCCTACTTTTTAACAAAGAAAGTTGGTGGATGTTTGATTAATCTGGTACTAATATGAAACAGAATGAGGCGATTGCAGGTGTTACTGTTTACTGTTAGTTTGCTCTGCACGCTCAAAGTTATTTAAAAAATAAAGGATTATTTCTATGTCTCCCCCTAAAAAGCTAAACAATCAGTTTCTTGGAAAAAGTATTGCAGTTGGCGCAGTTATTGGAACTACAATAGGTGTTATGGTTGGCGTAGCGTTTAACATACTAGCTTTTAGTGTGGCAATAGGTGCGGCTTTTGGGTGTAGCCTTGGAGTTGCAGTATGTGCCGCCTTTACTCAAAAGAGTTAGCATAAGTTAAAAGATAACCTTAAATGAGCACTTGCTCTTGCAAGCAAATATAATCACAGCCCCCTGAACAATCGAGCCGCCATTGGAATATACGTGACGATTGTTCAGATATCCGCCGAAGCCTACCCCACCAAGTTTACCTACTGCTCGCTTTCAAGCTTAAGCAGCAATGCTTTGATATCATCTTTTGCGCCAGTAATATGTTTTTTCAAAAAGTTACATGCCCCTTTGGTATTTTTATCGCGGCACAATTCCAATAGCTGGCGGTGTTCATCTGGTGCGGTTTTAATGCCACCTGCAAGTAGGATATGCATGCGCACATAACGCTCGGAATTTTTACTGTACACATCCACCAGCTCACGAGTCTGTGGGCGCTGTGCTTTGCTGTAGAGTTTGCTGTGAAATTCGGCGTTAAGCTTGCCAGTTGCCAGTTGTGTATCGCCAGCAGCCATTGCTTCTTCAAGCTCGGCTAAGATGGCTTCAGCTTCTAGCAAGTCGCGCGCCGTTAATCTATCGATTGAATGGCATAAAAGCTCGGCTTCCAACAATGCGCGTAGGTCAAAAATTTCGTCGATTTGCTCAGCGCTTAAACGTGTGACCGTCGCGCCTTTGTGCGCTTCAAAGTTAACTAAGCCTTCGGCTTCTAGTTGCAGCAGTGCTTCTCTAACGGGAATACGACTTACATTTAACTCATCTGCCAGCGCGGCTTGCCTCAGCGGCTCGCCCGCTTTGATTTCGCCTGTGAGGATTTTTTCACGAATTGCTTCAGCAACTAATTGAGTTCGAGTTTTATGTACAATCGCCATAGTATTTAGTAATTATTGTTTTATGAACTCATTATAAACGCATCTGAGTTCAAATTGCATGTTTGTCTTGATTAATTACAGAGTCAAGTGTTGAGTTACCAACAGCTGAGCAAACCTAGATTTATGTTTATTGTACTGAGTTTCGTTTTATAGTTTACTCGTAGATGAAGAGACATATTTGTTCCTCGTTATTAAATCGCACCGGTTAACATTGTATGAGGAGCGACACATATAACGGTGACTTTATGAATGAACACAAGTCTCTAGTGCGTAATCGAAGCTTCCCCCAGCATCTAAACAATTGTCAACCGCCATAAAATTACTGGTCAGGGCAAAAAATATAACCGTACCGACTAGCGCTATGACTCCTAAAGCCAGCGCTAGTTTGAACTTGTGCTTGTTTGAGTTAATTAGTGAATTAGGCTTTTTATCTGTGTTTTTATAAACCATGAATGCTATCACTTTTCCGATTATTGTTATGAAAAGCGGTAACTTATCACTCTACACATATCTGCTCAAGCGAAAACCTCCTAAGTATCTACCTACGATGCAACCTCGCCATAAGCACTAAAACCACCTTAAGTTCAATACATTAGAAAAGCCCATAGCAATGCTATGGGCTTGGTTTGCTTAACTTTGTATACAAATTGGTCTTACGAATCGTTTTAGCGCTTCTAACCCTACCGACGTTGAACGTACATCAGTTGATGACGGGAACGGCCCGCCATGGTTCATGGTGGCACACACTTCAACGCCCGTTGGCATTTGCCCATAAATCAATCGACCTACGCGGTATTGTAACGCCTCTATGATGTCTTCGGCTTGATGTAAGTCAGAATCAGTGCCATGAATACTGGCGGTGAGCTGCCCATCTAAGTCTGCGATTAAGTCCTCAAGCTGCGCTAAGTCGTCATAGCTCACCACTAAAGCACTTGGCCCAAAGACTTCTTCTTTAAGCCTCTCGTCAGATACAAAACTTTTGCTATCCGTTGAAAACAAGTGCGCGTTGGCGTGAAACGGCTGTGCTTGCTCACCAGCGCTCAACAACGTTACTTGAGGGTGTGCTTTTAGCGCCGCAGTGCTGTTTTGATAAGCTTTTAAAATGCCAGGGGTTAATAAGGTATCGGAAGGTGCTGCGCTAATATTTTGCTTAGCTGTCTCGATAAATGTTTGTGAATGATTGCTTGGCACCAACCAAATACCGGGGCTAGTACAAAATTGACCATTGCCCATAAGTAAAGACTGGACAAATTGTGCACCAAGCTCTGCGCCTTGCGACTGTATTTTTTCAGGTAAGACAATTTGCGGGTTTACGCTGCCAAGCTCACCGTAAAGCGGGATAGGTTCATCGCGCTTCGCTATAGTGCCCTGCAATGCTTTTGCGACGCCAAAGGAGCCCGTAAATCCAACCGCTTTGATAGGCTCAGCTTTAACCAGCCGATGCGCGACATCGTACGCTTTCGCTTGCAGCATTGAAAACACCCCGCTTGGCATATCACATTTGCTTATTGCTGCAGCAATGGCCTTGGTCATTAGCTCACACGTTGCCGGATGTGCTGGGTGACCTTTATACACCACGGGGCAACCAGCGGCTAACGCAGCTGCAGTATCGCCTCCAAGCGTTGAGAAAGCGTAAGGGAAGTTTGATGCACCAAACACCGCAACAACGCCAATAGGAATATGCTTAAGCTGTGTTTTTGGCTTAGGCAGCGGCGTGCGATTTGGGTCCGCTTGCTCTTCCTTAGCAAGGCAAAGCTCAGCTAGGTTATCTCTCAGCGCTGCAGCAAATGCGTTTAATTGGTTTACCGTGCGGCCACGCTCGCCCTCGAGCCTTGCCCTTGGCAGGTTAGTTTCTGCCATTGTTGTGGTTATTAGCCCATCACCTAAGGCAAGAATTTCTTGGGCTATGGTTTCTAAAAACTCTGCTCGAGCAGTCATCGACGTTTTACGATAAGCCTTAAAAGCCTGCTCTGCCGCATTAACAGCTTCCTCTACTTGTACTTCACTAGCGTTAAAAAATGCTTGCGTCAGCGGCTCATTGGTTGCTGGGCAAAACGCGTAAAACGTTGTTGCCGTTTGTGCGGCTTGCCACGCACCGTTAATGTAGCTCTTTCCTGATAAATTCATTGTTAGCTCCTGTTTTCTTTCAATCTTAATGGCTAGGGCCTGTTGATCATTCAAGTTTGTTTTTGCAGCAAAGGTCAACAGGCCCTAGAGCACCTGAAAACCAAATGCATACGGATCTTCGTCATCTACAGTGATACAATTACTCCCCGTTTGACGTGCCCAACCTTGAATACTTGGCAAAATTGCAGCTTTTCCCGCGACTTCAGTTGTGCCTTCAACCTTACCGATAAATTGGCTGCCTATGATGCTCTCGTGAACAAAAGTGTCGCCATCTTTTAGCAGTCCTTTTGCAAACAGCTGTGCCATGCGTGCACTTGTGCCGGTGCCACAAGGCGATCTATCAATCGCTTTATCGCCATAAAATACCGCGTTTGCAGCATGACTATCTGGATGTTGTGGCTTGCCTGTCCATAACACATGGGAGGCGCCACATACAGAAGAATCTTCGGGATGAATTGGATTTATTTGCGCGTTAACTGCCGCGCGCACTTTGGGGCTCCATGCCAATAATTTAGCAGCGCAGCTTTGATCCACACCAGCAAATAGACTTTGAGGCTCAACAATAATGTAAAAGTTACCGCCGTAGGCAATATCAACGATGAGCTCCCCTAGCCCATCAACATGGACAGGCACCGCTTGGTACGCCAAAAATGCCGGCACATTGTAGAGCTTTACCCAAGTCACTTTATCTGCCTTCATCTCATAATAGGCATTCACGCGCCCCGCAGGGGTGTCAAGCTTGAGTACACCATGTTCCTTTGGAGTTATAAGACCGCTTTCAAGGCCAAAAGTGACTGTCCCGATAGTGCCGTGCCCACACATCGGCAAGCACCCAGAAGTTTCGATAAATAGGATTGCCACATCCCCATCAGCAGTGGTCGGTGGATATAAAAAGGCACCCGACATCATGTCATGGCCCCTGGGCTCAAACATCAGTGCGCGCCTTATCCAATCGTAGTCGCGTAAAAAATGTTGGCGCTTTTCACTCATGCTCTCGCCCAAAAGCGGTGGATGACCACTCGTGACCAAGCGCACGGGATTGCCACAGGTGTGGCCATCTATACAATAGTAGGTGCCTAAAATCATACGCTTAGTCCAAGTTATATTGGCTTAAGTCAATTCGATTTGCCATCGCTTCATCGTACAAACGACTCACGTAAGCTTTTTGCTCTTGGGTGAGTGGCAATCTTGGAGAACGAGTCACTTCACTACCGCGTCCAGCCAAATGTTCTGCATATTTGATGCACTGCACTAGTGTCGGAATAGTATCTAAGCGTAGCAAAGGTAAAAACCAACGCCACAATGCGCGCGCTTCCTCATAGCGACCTTGTTCAGCAAGTTTATAAATAGCCACTGACTCGCGTGGGAATACATTGGTTAATCCCGAGATCCAACCCGTCGCGCCAAGCATCAGGCTTTCCAGTGCGATATCATCAACACCACCAAATACCACGTAGCGGTCGCCAAATGCGCTAAACAGCTCGCTAATACGGCGGGTATCTTCCGTTGCTTCTTTTACTGAAACAATATTGGACTCCTCAGCTAAGGTTTTCATGCCTTCAATAGACACATCGACACCGTAGGTCACCGGATTGTTGTAAATCATAATAGGTAATGCCGTGCTTCGCGCTACCTGTTGGTAATGATGAATCGCTTCGCACTCGGTTGAGCGGTAAACCATCCCCGGCAATACCATTAGTCCATCTATGCCAAGCGCTTCTGCATCCTTGGCAAACTCGACAGCAAGCGCAGTTGTGGTCTCAGCCACACCGCTAAGTAGTGGCACTCTATCACCTACCACTTCTGTTGCCGCTTTTAAAACTTGGCGTTTCTCGTCAGCCGTGAGTGAGCAGTTTTCACCGACGGTGCCTAATACTATGATGCCATGAACCCCTTCGTTAATCAGGTTATCTATCATCTCTTTGGTGGTATCAAAGTTGATGCTTTCGTCATCATGGAATTGAGTGGTTACTGCTGGATATACACCCTGCCAATTTACGTTCATGGTTCTCGCCTTTCATTAGGTTGTTTAGTTATTGTGCTTGCCATAATAGGTATATTGTATACAATAATCAATATTCAAAAGGGAGATTTTTTAACCATTAGCTCAAATGACTGACTTAAACGTCTGTAATCTTATGATTTATAAGTGGTAAATTTTTTCTTTTTGGTATTTAAACGAGACCTGATTGATGTCTATGTGGAAATACAATTTAGGATGGAGAGGTAAATTGTGGAAAGTAATAATAAAATTGCAGTGATCGGTGCAGGGATCATTGGGATAACCACCGCGCTGCAATTAGCTAGACGAGGCCACGCTGTTACCTTGCTCGATAAAAATCAGCCCGCAGAGGGATGCTCCAAGGGTAATGCTGGGCATTTTGCCACGGAACAGGTATTTCCAATGGCAGACGCAGCTTTACTAACAAAGGTGCCTGGCATGTTAGTCAATCCGGTGGGGCCTTTGCGAATTGAGACCATCTCTTTGCTCAAAAATATGCCTTGGTTTGTACGATTCTTAAAGCAAATGAAAAGTAGCTGTTTCCACAAAGGTACAATCGCACTTAGAAGTTTAAATGAACGCGCACTACCCGCATACCAGCGTTTACTTGGTGATAAGTATCACACACTTATATCTAGCAACGGCAGTTTACTGGTATTTGAAGGTGACGAAAGCTCTGCCCGTAAAAGTTATAACAAATACACCGAACAAGACATCTCAGTGAGCTTACTTACAGGTGATCAAGCCCGAGAAATGGAGTCGAGCCTATCGAGTACCATTACCTCAGCACTGTATTTTGATAAAGTCGCGCATAGCACAGATCCCTACGCCCTTTGTTTGACTTTATATGAGCAGTTTATGCAGCTAGGGGGAGCATTCAAACAAGCCTCAATCGACAATATTATCCACACAGAGCATGGCTATACACTTCACTCCAAAAGCCACAAGATGACCTTTAACAAAGTAGTTGTAGCAACAGGAGCGGCAAGTAAAACACTCTGTGCGTCTTTAGGTTACTCACTGCCCATGATTGCCGAGCGTGGTTATCACAACATGTTGGCAGTGAAGAATACGCTTACACGACCTGTTGCATCAAGTGAGCGAGGGTTTATCATGACGCCCATGTCACAAGGTTTACGACTGGCCGGCACGGTAGAATTTGCCACACTGGATAGTAAACCCAACTACAGCCGTGCTCGTGCATTATTACATCACGCAAGCATTCTATTAAGGCAAACTCTGCCACAACACAGTGAGGCGCTTTGGGTTGGCTGCCGCCCCTCACTCCCAGATTATTTACCTGTCATCGGACAAGCGCCAAATCATCACAACCTATATTTTGCACTGGGTCATCAGCACTTAGGACTGACCCAAGCCGCAATTTCAAGTGAATGTATCGCAGATCTTATTGACAACAAGCCCAACGACATCGATCTTACTCCCTTTAGTATTGCTCGATTTAATTAGCTAAGGATCACAATAAATGAAAGGTATTGCATACCAGAGCGCGCAGCAAGCGCTAGATAACTTAGAAAATATGACCAAAGGTGTAGCGCCAATTGCCGAAAGCGAGTATTTAGCAAGAATAGAAAAAGCTCAACAATATATGCAGCAAAACAACATTGATGCACTCTATTTAAATGCTGGTACAAATTTAAAATACTTCACTGGTTTGCAATGGTACGCCAGTGAGCGTTTGGTCGGTGCTATTTTACCCGCCAATGGACAAGTTCAGTTTATCGTCCCGTTTTTTGAAATTGGCTCTATTAAGGATTATTGGCTGATTGAAGGCCCTATTCATGCTTGGCAAGAAGAAGAATCTCCTTACGAGCTCGTTGCAAACGTACTTAACACACTCAATATTGATAGCACAGGCACACTCGCCATTGATGAAAGCACCGCGTTTTTTGTTGCTGATGGGATCAGACTCGCGGCACCTGAGCTTTCGCTTATCAATGCAAAGGCAGTAACCGCGCATTGTAGAATGCATAAATCGGCCAATGAAATTGCCCTTATTCAACGTGCAATGGACATGACACTTGCCGTACATAAAGCAACAGCATCTATGCTGTATGAAGGGATCACCACAACCGAAGTTGAAGCCTTTATTAATGAAGCGCACAAAAAAGTGGGGGCACCGGGCAATTATTTTTGTATTGTGCTATTTGGTGTGGCGTCGTCATTCCCACATGGTGTAAAAAATCCACAAACGCTGAAAAAAGGCGATGTGGTTCTCGTCGACACTGGTTGTAAGTTACACGGCTATCTTAGCGATATCACCCGTACTTATGTTTTTGGCGACCCCAGTGAAAAGCAAAAGTCCGTTTGGCAAATTGAGAAGCAAGCGCAAATTGCAGCATTTAATGTAGCCAAAATTGGTGCGCCCTGTGGCGCTGTTGATAAAGCCGCGAGAGAGTATATTGCCAGCAATGGGCTCGGTCCTGATTATCAACTACCAGGTTGCCCACATCGCACTGGGCACGGTATCGGCTTAGATATCCACGAATGGCCTTATTTAGTCAAAGACAACCCAGAACCGCTTGCAGCTGGAATGTGTTTTTCAAATGAACCGATGCTGGTTATTCCTGATGAATTTGGCATTCGCTTGGAAGACCATTTCTATATGACCGACGATGGTCCACGTTGGTTTACTGAGCCTGCGCACAGCATAGACAATCCTTTTGGGGTTGAGTGATATTAGAAATAAATGATGAGTTGCTCTGATGAGGAACTCATCATTTATTGTGATTGATTAGAGCACAGGTTAATTGGTATAAACATAGCATCTACAATTTACTGCGCTACAACTTATGATTGCAACTACTCCACCACCACCCTATTACGCCGTAATTTTTACCAATATAAAAAATGAAGACGACGAGGGCTACGCCCAAACCGCGTCTAGAATGGTCGAGCTTGCACAGCTTCAACCCGGTTTTTTAGGATTAGAATCTGCGCGTGAAGAGGTTGGGATCACCGTTTCTTATTGGCAAGACCTTGAGTCAATCAAAGCATGGAAAGCCAATGCTGAGCATATTGAGGCGCAAAAAAACGGCAATAAAAAATGGTATCAAAGCTATACAACTCGTATCGCCAAGGTAGAGCGTGAATATAGTCTTTGAGCTAACGCTTAGTTGTTGTCGCTTGCGCTTTGTTTACTCGCGACTTTAATCGTGATAGCCCTTGAGGTGTAACGCCCAAATAATTAGCCAGATCATAATTTGCTAAACCATTAACCCAATGCGGACGTTTGTCACGCAAAAAACAATATCTTTGCTCCAGCGTATTTAGTAGTAGAAAAGCTTCTTTTGCTTCTTTAAATAGCAACTGCTGTTCTAATAATTTTAATTTAAGTGCGCGAAGAGTATCTTGTTCTAATTCGGCTAGCGGAACGAGTACCAACTCCACATCATCCAGCGCAGAGATTTGATAGAAGCTAGGAGATTTTTGGATCCATTCAGCAAATAAAATACAAAGTTCACCAGCAAAATAGAACTCCTTATGTCTTAGCTCCCCTGTTTCATTTACAACCGATGATACAAGCTTACCAGAGCGGATAAAAAAGCCATGACGTTGCACTTGCCCTTGTTGCAATAATATTTCATTGCGGCTGCAGCGCTTAGTGTCGAACGTTGGGTTTTGCTGAGTAAGTGTTAATAATTCATTTTTTGTGGCTTCACAAAGCTGACCGAGTTTATGAAAAGGCATAATCCCCTCATGCAATTGGTATAGCGAGATCAAAAAAGGCTCCTTGAGGAGCCTTTTTAACGTGTGGTATTAACTTACCAACCCGCTTTCTCTTTTAGTGCAGAACCGATTTCTGCAAGAGAGCGAACTGTTTTAACACCCGCAGCTTCAAGCGCTGCGAATTTCTCGTCAGCTGTACCTTTACCACCTGCGATAATTGCACCAGCGTGACCCATACGCTTACCTGGAGGAGCTGTAACACCTGCGATGTAAGAAACAACAGGCTTAGTTACGTTATGCTTGATGTACTCAGCCGCTTCTTCTTCAGCTGTACCGCCGATCTCACCGATCATTACGATAGCTTCAGTTTGCGGATCGTTTTGGAACATCTCTAGTACGTCGATGAAGTTAGTGCCTGGGATTGGGTCACCACCGATACCAACACAAGTAGATTGACCGAAGCCAGCGTCAGTTGTTTGCTTAACTGCTTCATAAGTCAAAGTACCAGAACGTGACACGATACCTACTTTACCAGGCAAGTGGATGTGACCTGGCATGATACCGATCTTAGTTTCACCTGGAGTGATAACACCTGGGCAGTTAGGACCAATCATGCGAACGCCAGTTTCTTCTAGCTTCACTTTAACATCAACCATATCTAGTGTAGGGATGCCTTCAGTGATACATACGATTAGTTCGATACCTGCGCTGATCGCTTCAAGGATAGCGTCTTTACAGAATGCAGCTGGTACGTAGATAACAGATGCAGTTGCACCAGTTGACTCTACCGCTTCACGTACTGTGTTAAATACAGGTAGACCTAGGTGAGTTGTGCCGCCTTTACCAGGAGAAACACCACCAACCATTTGCGTACCGTACTGGATAGCTTGCTCAGAGTGGAAAGTACCCTGACCACCAGTGAAACCTTGACAGATTACTTTAGTATCTTTGTTAATTAGTACAGACATTATTTGCCCTCCGCAGCAGCAACTACTTTCTCAGCAGCGTCAGTTAGTGACTCAGCTGCAATGATGTCAAGGCCAGAGTTAGCTAGTACTTCACGACCAGCTTCAGCGTTAGTACCTTCAAGACGTACAACTACTGGCACGTTTACGCCAACTTCTTTAACCGCACCAATAATACCTTCAGCGATCATGTCACAACGTACAATACCACCGAAAATGTTAACTAGTACTGCTTTAACATTGTCGTCAGAAAGGATGATCTTGAATGCTTCAGATACACGCTCTTTAGTCGCGCCGCCACCAACGTCTAGGAAGTTAGCTGGCTTGCCGCCGTGTAGGTTTACGATGTCCATAGTACCCATCGCAAGGCCTGCACCGTTAACCATACAACCAACGTTACCGTCTAGTGCTACGTAGTTAAGCTCAAAGCTTGCTGCGTGTGCTTCACGTGCGTCTTCTTGTGAAGGATCGTGGAATTCGCGGATCTTAGGCTGGCGGAACAATGCGTTGCCGTCTACACCGATTTTGCCGTCTAGGCAGTGTAGGTTACCAGCGTCTGTGATCACTAGAGGGTTGATTTCTAGTAGAGCAAAGTCGTGGTTGATAAACATTTGCGCTAGACCCATGAAGATCTTAGTGAATTGCTTAACTTGAGTTGGGTTCAAACCTAGTTTGAACGCTAGCTCACGACCTTGGTAAGCTTGAGGACCTACTAGTGGGTCGATCTCAGCTTTATGAATTAGTTCAGGCGTTTCTTCTGCAACTTGTTCAATTTCTACACCACCTTCAGTTGATGCCATGAACACGATTTTACGTGAACCACGGTCAACAACAGCACCTAGGTATAGTTCATTTGCAATATCAGTGCAGCTTTCTACTAAGATTTTAGCAACAGGCTGACCTTTCTCGTCTGTTTGGTAAGTAACTAGGTTTTTACCTAACCAGTTTTCAGCGAATGCGCGGATTTCGTCTTTGCTGTCTGCAAGTTTAACACCGCCAGCTTTACCACGGCCGCCAGCGTGTACTTGACACTTAACAACCCACTTGTCTCCACCGATTTTACCAGCAGCTTCAACTGCTTCTTGAGGTGTATCACAAGCAAAGCCTTCTGATACAGGTAAACCATATTCGGCAAAAAGTTGTTTTGCCTGATACTCATGCAAATTCATGATGCTTTATCCAATTTTTTATACTAAAAAAGCTGAATATTTATGCAAATAGTCAGCTATCCCAAATTGCGCACATAGTATAGATCCCAAGGCTTCTGATGAAAACCCCACTTAGACCAAAGGCGCAAAAAAAAAGCTGTATGCGAGCATACAGCTTATTCTTTAAACAAATATTATACGTCTAGTAGTAGACGTGTTGGATCTTCAAGTAACTCTTTAATTGTTACTAGGAAACCAACTGACTCTTTACCATCGATTTGACGGTGGTCATAAGATAGTGCTAGGTACATCATAGGTAAAATTTCAACTTTACCGTTTACTGCCATAGGGCGCTCTTGAATTTTGTGCATGCCCAAGATTGAAGACTGTGGCAAGTTGATGATAGGCGTAGATAGTAGTGAGCCGAATACACCACCGTTGGTAATAGTGAAGTTACCGCCAGTCATATCGTCAACAGTTAGTTTGCCATCACGACCTTTGATAGCCAATTCACGAATATTTTTCTCGATTTCAGCAACAGAAAGCTTATCGCAATCACGTAGTACTGGAGTCACTAGACCACGAGGTGTTGATACCGCGATGCTGATGTCAAAGTAGTTGTGGTAAACGATATCGTCACCGTCGATTGACGCGTTAACTTCAGGGAAACGCTTAAGTGCTTCAGTTACCGCTTTCACGTAGAAAGACATGAAACCTAAACGAATACCATGGCGCTTCTCAAATACCTCTTGGTACTGCTTACGAAGATCCATGATTGGCTTCATGTTTACTTCGTTGAACGTTGTCAGCATTGCTGTTGAGTTCTTCGCTTCTAATAAGCGGTTAGCGATTGTCTTACGTAGACGAGTCATTGGTACACGTTTCTGAGTACGCTCACCTACCGGGGCAGCTGGTGCAGAAGCTGCTGGCTTAGACTCTGACTTTGCTGGAGCTTTAAGGAAAGCGTCCACGTCTTCTTTAGTAATGCGACCGCCTTTACCAGAACCTTTGATCTTAGCAGCATCAAGGCCTTTCTCTGCGATAAGGCGACGAACAGATGGTGTTAGTACATCTGAGTTTTCGTCAGAAGCAGCAGCTGGTGCTTCTTCTTTCTTCGCACTTGATGATGCAGCTGGTGCGCCACCGGCAACGATTTTACCGATAACTTGATCACCTAGTACTGTCTCACCTTCAGCGTGGATGTGCTCACCCATCACACCGTCTTCAGGTGCAACAACTTCAAGAACCACTTTATCTGTTTCAATATCAACTAGGTTCTGGTCGCGGCTAACCGCTTCACCTGGTTGAACGTGCCAAGTTGCGATAGTAGCGTCTGCTACTGACTCAGGAAGTACAGGTACTTTAATGTCCACTTCTTTACCTTCTGCTGCTGGCGCCAATTCTGACGCTGCTGGTTTTTCATTTGATTGAGCAGGCGCTGCTGCTTCATCAGCAGCACCTAGTTGTGCAATAACTTGTTCGCCAAGAACGGTTGCGCCTTCCTCTTCAGAAATTGCAACGATAACACCATCTTCTGGTGCTACAACTTCTAAAACGACCTTATCCGTTTCGATGTCAACTAAGTTTTGATCACGAGTCACTTTATCGCCAACGCTTACATGCCATGTAGCAACCGTTGCATCGGCAACAGACTCAGGAAGAACAGGAACCTTAATTTCGGTTGTCATCTCTTATTCCTTATTTCTTAATTGTTAAAGCGTCAGCAATTAACGCGTTTTGTTCTTTAGTATGTGTAGACATGTATCCACATGCTGGTGCAGCTGAAGCCTTACGGCCTGCATAAGTCAGATTTGCGCCAGCAGGGATAGCTTCCCAGAAATGATGCTGTGAACAGTACCAAGCACCTTGGTTTTGTGGCTCTTCTTGACACCAAACAAAATCTTTTACGTGCTGGTAGCGAGCCATGATCTCATCCATCTCTTTGTGAGGGAATGGATATAGCTGTTCAACACGAACGATAGCCACGTTGTTAAGCTCTTGCTTACGACGTTCTTGCAGTAGTTCGTAATAAACCTTACCGCTACAGAACACAACACGCTCAACGTTTTCAGGATTGATATCATCAATCTCATCGATCATGTTATTGAATACGCCTTCGGATAGCTCTTCTAGGCTAGAAACAGCTAATGGGTGGCGTAATAGCGACTTAGGCGTCATTACAATCAGAGGACGACGTAGTGGACGAACCGATTGACGACGTAGCATTGCATAAACTTGCGCTGGTGTTGACGGCACACATACTTGCATATTGTGGTCAGCACAAAGCTGTAAATAACGCTCTAAACGCGAAGAACTGTGCTCTGGACCTTGACCTTCATAGCCATGAGGAAGTAGTAGTGTTAGACCACATAAACGGCCCCACTTCTGCTCACCTGAACTTAGGAATTGGTCGAAAACGACTTGAGCACCGTTGGCGAAATCACCAAATTGCGCTTCCCACAGCACCAATGACGTTGGCTCTGCTGTCGCGTAACCATATTCGAATGCAAGTACCGCTTCTTCCGAAAGTACTGAATCGTACACTTCGAACAGGCCTTGGCCTTCACGAATGTTTTGCAGCGGAAGATAAGTAGATGCGTCTTTTTGGTTATGTACTACAGCATGACGGTGGAAGAATGTACCACGACCAGAGTCCTGACCAGTAAGACGAATATCAGTGCCTTCATCAACCAAGGTCGCGTAAGCCAATGTCTCAGCCATACCCCAATCGAGCATCTTCTCGCCTTGCGCCATAAGTTTACGATCATCGTAAATCTTTTTAACGCGTGATTGTGCTTTATGAGCCTCTGGGTAGCTCGCAATCTTTTCGCCAAGCGCTTTGAGTTTATCTAGCGCAACCTTTGGCTCATACGGCGTGTCCCAATCGTGACCAACATACTTAGACCAATCTGATGAGTGTTTGGTTTCTTTTTGAATTTCTTCTACAACACAAACGCCTTTATCAAGACCATTTCGGTAATCGTCAGCAATTTGTTTCGCATCGTCTTCAGAAATCACGCCTTCGCGTACAAGTTGATCAGCATACAATTGACGAGGTACTGGGTGCTTTTTGATCTTCTGATACATCAGCGGTTGCGTTGCATTTGGCTCATCTGCTTCGTTGTGGCCGTGACGACGGTAACATACTAAGTCAATCACCACATCACGTTTAAACTTGTTACGGAAATCAAGTGCAACTTGTGTAACAAAAGCAACGGCTTCAGGATCGTCTGCGTTCACGTGGAAGATAGGTGCCTGAACCATTTTAGCGATATCAGTACAGTATTCAGTCGAACGAGTATCTTCGCGTTTTGACGTAGTGAAACCAACTTGGTTATTAACTACGATACGGATCGAACCGCCAACGCCGTATGCACGCGTTTGCGATAAGTTAAACGTTTCTTGAACAACACCTTGACCTGCGATTGCAGAGTCACCGTGAATTGTGATTGGTAATGCTTTAGAACCACTTTGGCAATTCAAACGGTCAAGACGAGCACGTACCGAACCCATTACTACTGGGTTTACGATTTCAAGGTGAGATGGGTTAAATGCCAATGCCATATGAACATTGCCGCCCTTCGTACCGAAGTCAGAAGAGAAACCCATGTGGTATTTAACGTCACCAGAACCTGCGTGCTCGCCGTATTTACCAGCAAACTCGTCAAATAGTTCTTGTGGGTTTTTACCCAATACATTCACTAGTACATTTAGACGACCACGGTGGGCCATACCAATTACGGCTTCTTGCTGACCGCTTTCACCAGCACGGTGAATAAGCTCTTTCAGCATAGGCACAAGTGAGTCACCGCCTTCTAGAGAGAAACGCTTAGCGCCTGGAAATTTTGCGCCCAAGTACTTTTCTAAGCCGTCTGCAGCAGTTAGACCTTTGTAGATTCTTAGTTTGGTTTCTTTGTCGAATTGTGGCTTCGAGAAGGACGATTCCAAACGCTGTTGTAACCAACGTTTTTCTTCGGTAGACGTGATGTGCATGTACTCAGCACCGATAGAGCCACAATATGTCGCTTTAAGCGCAGCGTACAAGTCTTTGAGTTTCATTGTCTCTTTGCCACAAGCAAAAGAGCCAACGTTAAATTCTTTATCTAAGTCTGCATCGGTTAAATCATGAAAAGCAGGGTCAAGATCGCGAACACGTTCTCTATCCCAAATCCCTAAAGGATCTAGGTTTGCGTTCTGATGACCTCTGAAACGGAATGCATTAATTAACTGCAGAACTTTAACTTGCTTGGCATCAGCAGAACCCTCTGCGGAAACCACGACTTCTCTGTGTTTGTTTTTAGCAAGCTCCGCAAATTGCGCTCTTACTTCTGAATGTTTAGTGTCAACATCCACTCCATCAACTTTAGGTAGTTGATCAAACACCTCTCGCCACTCTTCTGGCACTGAAGCTGCATCATCTAGATACGCCTCATATAGATCTTCTACGTACGCAACGTTACCGCCGTACAAATGCGAAGATTCTAGCCATGCCTTCATCACACCTTCGTGCATCTATTAGCCCTTTTATCTAGCGCAGAAACTCAAACGAAAACAAGATGGCAAGCTTTTGCTTGCCATCTTAGCTAGTAGTATGTGTTATACCGAACGGTTTAACAACATTGATTTAATTTGTCCAATTGCCTTAGTTGGATTAAGGCCTTTTGGACATACGCTAACACAGTTCATAATACTGTGACAGCGGAATACGCTGAACGCATCATCAAGACCAGCAAGACGTTCTTCTGTCGCTGTATCACGGCTATCAGCCAAGAAACGATAAGCATGTAGAAGACCCGCAGGACCGATGAACTTGTCTGGGTTCCACCAGAAAGAAGGACAAGACGTTGAACAACATGCACAAAGAATACATTCGTACAGGCCATCTAGCTTTTCACGTTCTTCAATTGACTGAAGACGTTCTTCACCACCAGTTGGCTTGTCGTTGATCAAGAATGGCTTAACCTTCTCGTATTGCGTATAGAACTGGCTCATGTCGATTACTAAGTCACGGATCACCGGAAGACCTGGTAATGGACGAATGACGACCTTGCCTTTACCACCGTTCTGCAAAGCAGAAATTGGAGTAATACATGCAAGACCATTTTTACCATTCATATTAATACCGTCAGAACCACATACCCCTTCACGGCATGAACGACGGAAAGATAAAGATGGATCTTGCTCTTTTAACTGCATAAGAGCATCTAACACCATCATGTCACGACCTTCCTCTACTTCTAGAGAATAGTCTTGCATGCGTGGCGCCGCATCTTCATCAGGATTATAACGATAAACAGATAATTCTAAAGTTGCCATCGCTTAGCTCCTAGTATGTACGTGCTTTCGGTGGGAATGCTTCACGAGTCTTAGGCGCGTAGTTAACTTCACGCTTACTCATAGACTCAGACTCTGGGTTGTAAATCGAGTGACACAACCAGTTTTCATCATCACGCTCTGGGTAATCGAAGCGAGAGTGTGCACCACGACTTTCCGTACGGAAGTTCGCAGCAACCGCTGTCGAGTACGCTGTTTCCATCAAGTTATCTAACTCTAGACACTCAATACGTTGCGTGTTGAATTCAGCAGACTTATCGTCAAGACGTGCGTACTGTAGACGCTCACGAATTTCTTTAAGTTCTTTAAGACCTTCAGCCATTGCGTCACCTTCACGGAATACCGAGAAGTTAAGCTGCATACAACGTTGTAGATCTTTCTTGATTTGTACAGGATCTTCACCCTGACCTTTCGCAGAAGTTTCCCAACGGTTAGTACGCGCAAGTGCTGCGTCTACGTTATCGTTGCTCGCTTCTTTAGCGATTTCAGCATCTTTCAAGTAAGTACCAAGGAAGTTGCCCGCCGCACGACCAAATACGACAAGGTCAAGCAGTGAGTTACCACCTAGACGGTTTGCACCGTGTACAGATACACACGCAATCTCACCTACTGCGAATAGACCTTCAACGATCTTTTCGTTACCTTGACCGTCTACGTTTAGCACTTGACCGTTAACGTTAGTTGGTACACCACCCATCATGTAGTGACAAGTTGGGATTACTGGAATTGGCTCTTCTGCTGGGTCTACGTGTGCGAATGTCTTCGCTAGATCACAAACGCCAGGAAGACGTAAGTTAAGTGTCTCAGCACCTAAGTGGTCAAGCTTCAGCTTGATGTGCGGACCCCAAGGACCATCACAACCACGACCTTCACGGATCTCAGTCATCATTGAACGTGCAACAACGTCACGTGACGCTAGGTCTTTCGCGTTTGGCGCATAACGCTCCATGAAGCGCTCGCCATCTTTGTTTAGAAGGTAACCACCTTCACCACGACAACCTTCTGTTACTAGCACACCCGCACCGGCGATACCTGTCGGGTGGAACTGCCACATTTCCATGTCTTGCATTGAAATGCCAGCACGAACCGCCATACCAACACCATCGCCCGTGTTGATGTGCGCGTTAGTTGTTGATGCGAAAATACGACCCGCACCACCAGTTGCAAGAACAACTGCTTTTGATTTGAAATAAGTGATTTCACCTGACTCGATGTCGATTGCGGTGACACCCACTACATCGCCATTATCATTTTTTACTAGATCTAGTGCATACCACTCAGAGAAAACGTTTGTTTTGTTTTTAACGTTTTGCTGATATAGGCAGTGTAGCAACGCGTGGCCAGTACGGTCCGCTGCGGCTGCTGTACGTGCAGCTTGCTCGCCACCAAAGTTTTTCGACTGACCACCGAAAGGACGCTGATATACGCGACCATTCTCAAAACGAGAAAACGGTAGACCCATGTTCTCAAGTTCAGTGATAGCTTCTGGACCTGTTTTACACATGTACTCGATAGCGTCTTGGTCACCGATGTAATCAGAACCTTTAACCGTATCGTACATGTGCCATTCCCAGTTGTCCTCGTGAGAGTTACCTAGCGCAACGGTGATACCACCCTGTGCTGATACTGTATGAGAACGAGTTGGGAAAACTTTTGAAATAAGAGCACAAGTTTTGCCTGATTCCGAGATAGCAAGTGCCGCGCGCATACCCGCACCGCCTGCACCGACTACAACTGCGTCAAATTCACGTACGTTATATTTCACTTAAACACCCCACAGAACAAACAGACCAATAGCTACGTAAGCTAAAGCCATAAGGTTTAATACAAAGCCAAGAATAGTGCGAGTTGTTGAGTTCTTAACGTAGTCAGTTAGAACCTGCCACAAACCGATGCGTGTATGTACCATGATACATACTAGTGTGATCATCGTTGCTGCTTTCACAGCTAAATTTGAGAACAACCCTGACCAAGCTTCATAAGTTAGTTCAGGAGTAATTAGAAGATAGCCTACGATGAATACCGCGTAAGCTAGGATAATTAACGCAGTTGTACGTAGTGACACGTAGTCTTGTACGCCATCACGCTTTAGAGTCGCTTGATTTAAGACCATATCCATACTCCAGCCAAAATTGCTACGATAACCCAAAGTGCTAGTGCAATCTTCGCGCTATTGTTGCCTGATTCTAATTCTTCCCAATGTCCCATATCCTGGATCATGTGACGGATACCACCGATGATGTGGTAAGACAATACAGTTAGGGTGCCCCACGCGATGAATTTCGCGATAAAGCCAGACATCAGTTCTTTTACAAACTCGAAGCCTTCAGGAGAAGAAAGGGATTCAGACCAAGCCCAAATCACAAAGGTCAAAGCGAAGAAGAAAGCAACACCGGTGACACGGTGAAGAATCGACGCTTTAGCCGTTGGCGGCATAGATATAGTCGTAAGATCTAGATTTACAGGTCTTTGCTTTTTCACAGTTACTTGCCCATCTTTGCCCACAAAGGAGCTCATCTACTTGTTTTTATGAAACCCACCTACATATTGCAAATGTAGGTGGCACACTCTAGATAAACCAATTAGGACACCAAAAAGTTCACTCGAGTGTAAAAATTGATGTAAAAATAGGTTTACCCACAGACGATACGGTATAAAACCGTTGACAGTATATAAGGCTATGCGCCCTTTTACAATTCTTGTTTAGATAGAGACGCTTGCGAATTAGCGAATGGTCTAATATTTAATCGTCGTAGAATATTTATTATACATTTATGCATAAATCACAGAAAAATTGACTTTTAACCTAGGTTATAAGTTAGAATGATCTGAATTTGCTTAACATTAGTATCACAACATAACAATCAGAATATTGTTATTAAATAGGAGACAAATAGATGGCAGATAAAAAAGCCACAGTCCATATTGATGGTCACGATCCGATTGAGTTACCAATTTACGAAGGTACAGCTGGTCAAGACGTAGTTGACGTTCGTTCTTTAGGTGCTCACGGCCTATTTACGTATGACCCAGGATTTATGTCGACTGCCTCTTGTGACTCGTCTATCACTTACATTGACGGTGCCAAAGGTGTACTGCTTCATCGCGGTTATCCAATTGAGCAACTTGCTGAAAATTCTAACTATATTGAACTTTGCTACCTACTATTAAACGGTGAACTACCAAGCGAAGAACAACTAGCTGAGTTCTCAGATGAGATCACTCGCAACACAATGATGCACGAGAAGATTGCTGCGTTTTTCCAAGGCTTCCGTGTAGATGCACACCCTATGGCAATGCTATGTGGTGTAGTTGGTGCGTTATCTTCGTTCTACCACTCAGATTTGGATATTTCTGACGAAGATCAACGTATGCGTTGTGCAATCAAGTTAGTAGCTAAGCTACCAACAATTGCTGCAATGGCGTACAAATATAACGTTGGCCAACCGTTCGTATACCCACGTAACGACTTGAGCTACGCAGAAAACTTCCTCCACATGATGTTCTCTGTGCCAGCTGAAGACTACAACGTCAGCCCTGTACTTGCTAAAGCAATGGATCGTATTTTCATGCTTCACGCAGATCACGAGCAAAACGCGTCAACTTCAACAGTTCGTCTTGCTGGCTCTTCAGGTGCCAACCCCTACGCGTGTATCGCGGCAGGTATTGCATCACTTTGGGGCCCTGCACACGGCGGCGCAAACGAAGCATGTTTAACTATGCTTGAAGAAATTGGCTCTGTTGATCGTATTGACGAGTACGTTGCAAAAGCAAAAGATAAGAACGATCCGTTCCGTCTAATGGGCTTTGGTCACCGCGTTTATAAAAACTTTGACCCACGTGCGACAGTAATGCGTCAAACGTGTCACGAAGTGCTTAAAGAGCTAAACATTCAAGATCCACTGCTTGACGTTGCAATGAAACTTGAACAGATTGCCCTAGAAGACCCTTACTTCATTGAGAAGAAGCTATACCCGAATGTAGACTTCTATTCAGGTATCATTCTTAAAGCAATCGGTATCCCAACAAGCATGTTTACAGTTATCTTCGCGATGTCTCGTACTGTGGGTTGGATTTCACACTGGAACGAAATGCTTTCTCAGCCAGGACACAAAATTGGTCGTCCGCGTCAGCTTTACAAAGGCTACACGTCTCGCGACTACAAAACACAAAACGACAGATAATCTCGTTATGGTGTTTGAAAAGGCCGCTTAATGCGGCCTTTTTTGTTTTAATATCGCCGCGTATTCGTTAGAATCGCGCTGCTCAATTAACTCAGGTACGTTATGACTGACATCCAATCTCTGCGCAACGACTTTCCAATTTTGAACAAACAACTCGATGGGCAGCCGCTTTGCTATCTTGACTCTGCTGCAACTGCGCAAAAACCGAACAAAGTCATTGATGTCATAAAAACTTTTTATCAAAATGAGAATTCAAACGTACATAGAGGTTTACACACGCTTAGTGAAAACGCCACCGTTCGCTATGAAAGTGCCCGAGAAACAATTGCCAATTTTTTAAATGTTGAAACACGAGAAATAGTATGGACCAGCGGCGCAACTGAATCACTAAACTTGTTGGCTCATGGCCTGAGTGCACGCTTCACTTCAGACAGTGTAATTGCCATCAGTCCCTTTGAACATCACGCTAACATAGTGCCTTGGCAAGAAGCTTGTCAGCGTACCGGCGCAACTTTACTGGTGTTACCTATGTTAGACGGCGTCCTCGATGAGCAAGGTGCCATTGCGATGTTAAAGCAGCATAAACCTGATGTGTTAGCGATGGGCCATGTTTCAAACGCACTTGGGAATATTCATCCAGTTGAGTCGCTCATCTCGGTTTGCAAAGCCTTGGGTACCATCACGGTTATCGACGGCGCACAGTCTTTACTGCATTTAAGACCTGATCTGAAGGCGCTGGATTGCGACTTTTATGTTTTTTCAGCTCATAAAGCGCTTGGACCAACAGGTGTCGGCGGACTTTATGGTAAATACCAGCAACTAAATGCGCTCCCCGTATACAAAACCGGCGGCGAAATGATAAAAGAAGTGAGTTTTGAGCGATCCAGCTATCGAGAGGCACCTGGCAAGTTTGAGCCCGGCACTCCCAATATTTCTGGCGTTATCGGATTTGCCGCAGCGATAGATTATGTAAACGAGATTGATCCAAGTGCACTTCAACGTTTTGAGCAAGCGCTCTATCACTCCCTTTTAGCAAAGCTAAGACAGATTAAAGGCATCACGGTTTATGGCGATACACAAAACAATGTTGGCGTCGTCAGTTTTAACTATAAAAACGAACACCACTACGATCTTGCCACACTACTCAATACATACGGCGTAGCAGTGAGAAGCGGACACCATTGTACTCAGCCGCTAATGAAAATGCTCAAGGTTAATGGGACTGTACGTGCAAGTTTGGCTTTTTATAATAACCAAGACGATATTGAGCATTTTATTAATGCATTAAATGCCACAATCGAATTACTAGATTAGACTTATGAATATCGAACATATCACAAAAAAATTATCCGAAAGTCACGGCTGGCAAGCCAAATACCGTGAAATTATGCTGCTAGGAAAACAACTTCCTGAGCTTCCTGATGCACTGAAAGTCGACTCAGCATTAGTGTCAGGCTGTGATAGTAAAGTTTGGCTCTATGTTGACTTAGATGAAAGCGCGCAACAGCTTGTACTTATTGCCGACTCAGATACGCGTATTGTCAAAGGCTTACTTGCAATCATCATTGCAGCGTACGCAGGTAAAACGCCAGAACAAGCAAGCCAGTTTAATGCTTATGAACTGTTTGAGTCGCTTGGATTAATTGCTCACCTAAGCCCATCAAGAGGTAATGGTATCCGTGCGATTGTTGAACAGATCCAAGTGCAGGCGGAGATATTAAAATAACGTGAATTAAGGTGCTCAAACGAGCACACTTATTCGCTGCTTTTGCTTCGTTTATCGAGGTACTTACGTATTGCTTTGGACGCCGCAAAAAAACCAAAACTCCCGGTTACCATAGTGGCAGAGCCAAACCCGGTGGCGCAGTCCATGTTTTTCCCACCTTCAGCTTGTTGCTTTGCTTTGCACACGGTGCCATCGGTACTTGGGTAAACGAGTTGCTCTGTGGAATACACGCAATCGACGCCAAATTTACGTTTTGGATTATCGCTAAAGTTATATTGTTTTCTGAGAATATAGCGTACTTTTGCCAGCAGCGGATCATGGGTCGTCTTTGCCACATCCCCATACTGGATCTGACTCGGATCGGTTTGACCGCCTGCACCACCTGTGGTGATCACCGGTATTTTATTGCGCTTACAATGTGCGATTAGCCCCGCTTTCTCTTTAACCGCGTCGATACAGTCGATAACATAATCAAAGCCTTGAATGTAGTTTCTAATGTTATCTAACATCAGAAAATCATCGATCAGGGTAACTTCACAATCTGGGTTAATCGCAAGACAGCGATCTCGCATTGCTTCAATCTTTTGCATCCCGATACTTTCGCTATGAGCATGTAACTGACGGTTGATGTTGGTTACACAAATATCGTCCATATCGATAAGCGTTATTTTACCTATACCCGTTCTCACTAGCGCTTCTACAGCCCAACTGCCAACGCCACCAATACCAATGACACAAAAGTGTGCTTTACTTAATGCTTCCAACTCGGCGTTACCGTATAACCGACCAATACCGCCAAATCTTAGTTCTCTATTCGAATCCGTCATGTTACCACTCTAATTGACTTGGATTTTGCCAACTTGCAAAGATTTCATGTGCCAATAAATGGCCAAATGCACCATCACCTTCAGGCGCAGCTTGATAGCGTTGATGTATACCTTGCCATTCAAATTCAAGACAAAATGCATGAAGATACGTTCTATCCGCAGGCTCTCCACTATAGGCTAAATCACCTAAAATTGGTGCACCGATACTTTTTAGTGCCACCCGAATTTGGTGTGTTTTACCGCTAAACGGTTTGACAATACAAGCGCGTAGGTTGGTCGCAACAGAGCATGAATAAAATCGAGTCACCGCAGGATTTAGCTTAGTTTTAATCAGTTTATAGGTGCCTCTGCGCGACTTAGCCATATCGCCTTTTATCCAACCTTGCTTTTTCTTCGGTTTCACACTAACTAACGCCAGGTAAAATTTATCTATTTTTCGAGCGGAAAACAGGCTCGTCAGCTGCTTTGCAGCCTCACTAGACTTCGCTAAAAGGATGAGTCCCGACGTGACTTTATCGAGGCGGTGAACCGCAAATAAGGGATAGCCTAGTTGCTCCGTCAGTAAGGCAACAAAACCTGCACCGTCCTCACTATGGAAGCTCAAACCTTGTGGTTTGTATGCAACCACATAGTCTATCTCGTCTGCAATGAGCTTAAACTTTTCCATTCAGTATCTCTTGAACCCGTGCCAAATCTTCGGGGGTATCCACTCCAGCATGCACCGGCTTAACCGCTTTAGCGACCTTAATTTTGTATCCATGATACAGCACACGTAGCTGCTCTAGTGACTCTTGCACCTCTAGCGGTGAAACACTTAGCGATAAATAGGTTTGAATAAAGCCCGCACGATAGGCATATATGCCAACATGACGTTTAAAATGGCTCACTGGAATGCTATTTTTGTCGAGCGTTAACATGCTGTTACGCTGAAACGGAATAGACGAGCGAGAGAAATACAGTGCGTTGTCTTGAATATCAGACACCACTTTCACCGCATTCGGATTCAACACCTCTTCCACATCTTCCACATCAACGCACAAAGTCGCCATCGGTGCATCAGAATGGTGCAGTAGTGCTGCCACTTGTGCGATGTTATCAGGCTCTAGCAGTGGCTCATCACCTTGTACATTGACCACCAAGGTTTGTTCGTTCAGCCCCAGTTGTTCAACAACTTCGGCGAGTCGCTCAGTTCCAGATTGGTGATCTTCACGCGTCATGAGCACATTATCAGTGAAGTTTTGCGCTGCCTCAAATACCGCACTGTGATCGGTTGCGATATAAACCGCTGCCGCACCAGATTGAATCGCCTGTTCGTAAACACGCTGGATCATTGGTTTACCGCCGATATCAGCAAGTGGTTTACCAGGCAGCCTGCTTGAAGCATAACGCGCCGGAATAACGACTACGAATTCCACTGCTCAACCTCATCGCTGCTCAGCTCGCGCGCTTCGTTTTCCAATAACACAGGAATATCATCTTTAATTGGATAAGCAAGCTTAGCTGCTGTGCTGATCAACTCTTTGTTTTCTTTGTCATATCTTAATTTGCCTTTACATACTGGGCAGGCAATTATTTCTAGTAATTTGGTATCAAAGGCCATGATAAATCTCTTTCTTTTTAAGTAAATTTAATACCGCTTTTTCAAGCGCTGATGTAGGTTTGGCATCTACTTTGAGGTAATACCAATTATCTTTTGCAAAAGTGCGACACTTTACCGCATCTTTCTCTGTCATAAAAATAGCGCCGTTATCGATTTGCGCGAAGTCGGACGCTTGATATGGATGATGATCCGCAAAATGTAGGCTTTCACTCAGAACAATCCCCCTATCTCGTAGCGTATTTTCAAATCGCGCGGGATTGCCGATAGCACAGACTGAAGCGCCAGCCATTTCAATATTGGATGCTGGACTATCATCTGTAACACGAAAAAAACCAACGGTCTCTAACGTGTAGGAATAACTTTCGCATCCACCATTATATACGGCAAGATCAACACTCTGAATACGCTTAGGTAATTCCCTAAGCGGCCCTGCTGGCATCCATAAGCCATTACCAAAGCGTCGCACAGCATCAACAATACAGAACTCAATATCTCGTGCCAATTTATAGTGCTGTAGCCCATCGTCGCTGACGATGATGTTTACATCGCTATTACCCAATAATTTTTCAATACTGGCTTGTCTATCAGCACCAATCATCACTGGGCATTTCAATCGTTTGGCGAGCAAACAAGGTTCATCACCGCCCTCTTCCGTTGAGGTCGCTTCAGTGACCAAAAATGGGGTTAAACTGGGTTTTGCACCGTAGCCTCGACTGATCACCCCAACCTTAAAACCAAGATTTTCAAGAAAAGGGACTAACCAAAGTACAAATGGCGTTTTGCCGTTACCGCCCACACTGATGTTACCGACAATAATAACCGGAACAGGCGAGCGGTACGCAGGGCAAAAGCCGAGTTGATAAAGCCCCTTTCTCACCGAGCTAATAAGTCCAAATAACAGGCTTAGCGGAAGCAATAATAGCGTTAGTAGTCCCGGTTTTTTATACCAACTTTGCTCTATTTTGGATGCCATTTATTGCTCACCAAACTGCATTTTGCAAAGTGCATGATAAACCCCTTCCTGCGCGACCAATTCAGCATGCTTGCCTTGTTCGATGATCTTACCTTTATCTAGCACATAGATGCAGTCGCAACGCTCGATTGTCGATAACCTATGGGCAATTACTATGGTTGTTTTGTCGGCCATCAGCTCTTCTAACGCTTGTTGGATCAAACGCTCAGATTCTGTGTCTAATGCTGATGTTGCTTCATCTAAAATAAGGATAGGTGCATCTTTCACAATAGCACGCGCGATAGCGATACGTTGTCGTTGTCCGCCAGAAAGCATCACGCCATTTTCACCAACAACGGTATTTAGGCCCTCAGGAAGATCTTTAACAAATTCCCAGACGTGGGCTTGTTTTACTACTTTTTCTAGGGCTTCTTGCGATAAGGGTTGCTTTAACGAGTACATAATATTGTTTGCAATGGTGTCATTAAACAACACCACTTGCTGCGACACGATGGAAAACTGCGCGCGTAGATCCGCAAGCTGGTAATCATTTATGTTCGTGCCATCTAACTCAATACTGCCCGCTTCAATATCATAGTAACGTGGTAATAGATTAGAGATAGTTGATTTGCCTGAACCACTTCTACCTACCAACGCAATACTCTGCCCAGCTTTGATTTCAAGGTTTAATGACTCAATCACCGGATCGTTTTTAGATGGATAAGTAAAGGTTAAGTCTTTGACTTGTAGGTTACCTTGAGCACGAGATAAAGACTGAGTGCCAGTGTCCTTTTCTTTTTCAAGATCAATCACCGCAAACACACTTTTCGCCGCAGAGATCCCGCGTTGCAGGTCGCTATTCACATTGGCAAGTTGTTTTAAAGGACGCAGCATCATCATCATAGAGGTGATCAAAGTGACAAAAGTGCCCGATGAAATTTTGTCTACCATAGTAGGCATCGCGACAATCGCGAGTATCACCGCCATTGCGCTCGCCGCTATGATTTGGATGATAGATACGCTCAGCGCTTTAGTCGCATCCATTTTTACGCGTTGCTGACGGTTATGATTATTAACTTTAGCAAAGTGAGAGATGGTTTTTTCTTGGCCGCCAAAGCCATGAATGACTTTATGACCCGCCATCATTTGCTCAGAGCTTTTCGTCACTTCTCCCATCGCATCTTGAATATTCTTGGAGATTTTCTTGAAGCGCTTAGACACCACAGTAACGATCACCGCCACGATCGGTACCACAACTAAGAAAATGAGCGATAGCTGCCAACTTGCATAAAACATCGTAATGAGCAGGAAAAATACAAATGCACCTTCACGGATCAGCACTTGAAGTGCCTTAGTGACGGCTTGCTGTACCTGCTCCGTATCAAAAGTGATTTTTGATATCATTTCACCATTAGAGTGTTGATCATGAAACGACACTGGTAGATACAACATGTGTTCAAATAGTTGCTGTCGCAAAGCACGCACAACCTGCGACCCGACATAAGACAAGCAATACGATGCCATATAATTAAAGATGCCGCGTCCAATAACTAGCGCGATGACAACAAAGGGAGCCAATTTTAGTACATCGCGATTGCCTGCAGTGAGACCCTCATCGATAAACGGATCCATTAAGGCAACGAACGAAGCGTCCATCGCAGCGTACCCTATCATGCCAATTACTGAAAATACGGCAGCGAGTTTAAAATCTTTTACATAGCTAAATAATCTAGCGTAAATCTGCTTGTCGGTTGGTTGCATTGCCAGCCTCTACTTTTCTATATGGCATTATTGTAACTTTCAAATCGTTAAAACTGAATGGATTATCTGAGAAACCAGTAATTTTCCACTTCCCGAGCTCGTTCAACTGTAATTTCTTGAGCAAAAATTGAGATCTTTATATGGCCATCTAAGGCGGTATCCAATAGTGTGCTCCCTACTCTTTGGTATCTTTCAATCACTTTCTCATTGGGAATTTTCCACGGCGAATAAAAGGCACGAGAAAATATCGCTATATCAGGGTCAATCGCTTGAATAAACTGCTCGCTTGAAGAGCTGCCACTACCATGATGCGGAACCAGTAATATATCGGCCTTGAGTGCTTCTTTTTCAATGTTAAGCAGCTTAGTTTCGGTTATTTTCTCAATATCTCCTGGTAATAAAAGCGTAAAACGCCCATCAGAGATACGAACCACACAAGAATTATTATTGTCATTGTTCGACACTTCTTGAGGCCAGATCACAGATACGTCTAGCCCTTGAAATTGATGTGTTCCTAGCACACAACTATCAGCTGGACTTGCAGGGTGAAAACGCTGTAACGATTTTCCGCCGTCATAGACTATGAGGTCGTCAACGCCACCATTATGGTCGCCATCATTATGACTAATGATGGTATCTTGCAGCGTAATTCGATTATTCAAAAGATAAGGTTTGATCACAAACTCGAACATCGAAAAATAACCAAAATACTTGGCCCCCACATCATAGAGCAGCCCTTTGTTATTGCGAGAAACTAACACTGCCGTTCCGTGACCCACGTCAAAGATATCGATTTGCCATAGCGGAGAGGCTCGAAATTGATACTGAACGAGGAAAAACAATATGGGTAATAAACCAAGATAATTTCTGAATAAATACAGCAGCAAAGCACTTAAGTAGCTGGTTATTAGAAACATGGACGAAACGCCGGGTATATCTACCCAAGTTAGTGGAGCGCTTTGCAACAGCTCAAAAAGAAACACTAACACATTATCAACTAAATGAAGTGGAAGTTGCCAACCAATAGCGTGCAGCGCAGTAACATGAAGCAGTAGTAGCGGAAATACCACGATGGAAACCAACGGGATCACAATGATGTTCGCAACCAATGAGATAATACTCGCACCGGAAAAGAAATACAGGTTGAGTGGCAACAGACAGATAAATAACGCAAGCTGCAACTTGATTAAGGCAAGTAGCTTTGCACCTAAACCTCTGCCAACTTTTGTCACTAACGTTACGATGATAGCAACCGCAAAAAAGGAATAATATAAACCAGGATTGAGTAGTGAAAACGGGTCTACTATCAAGACGATGGTCAACGCAACTGTTAGCACCTGAAGCGCTTTAAGGCGCACAGCAAAGAGGTAACAAGCAACCCACACCATTGCCATGATTAAAGCTCGAGTCGCCGATACGCTGTAACCGCAGAGAATGACGTAACCAAAACACAACAGTAACGCAAAAACCAAACACCATTGATGTAAGTTAGCTGCTTGGGGAATTATTACCGGGATACAATACAGCACGACTTTTATCAGCAAAAACGCGATGGCAAATACCATTCCGATATGCAGCCCTGAAATCGCTAACAGATGGCTCAAGCCAAGACTTCTAAATTGTGTTTTGTTTTCGAAGTCGACTTTGCTTGTATCGCCAGTTAATAAAATATAGTACAGCCAAGCATAGCTGCGCCCATCAAGCTTTTTATCTATGAATAAGCGGTAGTTATCTCGCCACGTAGTGTCCTTCACTACCGACTTGATTGTTTTGATGCTGCCCTTAAAATATATATGCTTCCTAAACGCATGCAATTCAGCATTAAAAAGTCCGATATTAATTCGGCTACGATAACGCTTAAGTTTTACCGTAAATTCAATGTGGTCACCGACACGCAACATAGGCGTGGATGAGTTACGATAGAGTTTTGCGTTTACTGTACGCCAACGGGCAAATTGGTAGCCATCAACTTGCTCAAGCTTTACCTTTAACGCTTCACCAATCACAGAATTATCAACCTCAATAACTTTACCCGAAGCAGTAACAAGCTGCGATTGCCACATTTCTGGTATTTTTAGCTGATAAAAAACAAAGTAATGACCAATAGCAATGGAAATCCCTAAAATAAATCCTGCCAATATAGGACAAAAAAGCTTAGAATAGCGGCCCATGAAGTAGAGGAATATGCTTATTGCGGCTGATCGCCAATTGTCGAGAAGAAATACTGCACTGAAGCAACCCAGAATTATTCCAAAACATATCAGAATCCAAGTAGATGGCAGCTGCAAATGGCGAAAAAAACGATTCAACGCTTTTTACCTGATCATAATAAAATCAAACAACAGAAATCATTAAAAATCTTTGGTAAGTTACTGCATGATGCCAACCTGTGGCATTTAAACCGGCGCTCAGCACGCGGCGCATTCTCGGTGGGGCTATTTTTCGCATTCATCCCTGTTCCTTTTCAAATGGTGCTGGCAGCAGCACTAGCGATTCCATTTCGCGTTAACTTGCCTTTGTCTATTGCACTCGTGTGGATCACCAATCCACTTACGATGCCGCCTATATTTTACTGCTCATACCTAGTCGGTGTATTTGCTCTTGGTCAAGAGCAGCAACCATTCCATTTTGAGGCAAGTTGGGAATGGCTTGCACAAAGCCTAACAACGATTGGGCCTGCATTTATCGTCGGCTCTTTGATCTGCGCAACACTTGCCGCCATTATCGGCTTTTTCGGTATCGACTACCTGTGGCGACGCTCAGTGAATAAAGCGTGGCAAAGTCGCGGCCAAGGCTAATACCAGTATAGTTAAGATTTTTATCGCTTGAATTAAATATCGAATTGAATTTGCGAATATTTCTTTTCAAACACAAAAAAAGCCCTTCCGGGCTTTTTTATCGTATAAATTGTACTTTAGGCTTTACGACGTCTTCTCAGCGCCACTAGTGGTAGCGCGAGTAAACTAAGCCAAGACCAACTTGCAGATTGACGCTCATATGTCTCTGCTTCAGGTGGTGTACAGCTTTCAGGTTCACCAGAAATTGGCGTAAGTAGAACCGGTAAGCTTACCGACTCATACTCAGTCTCACCTTTGCTGTCCTTCTCAATTTCACCAAGTGTATTGCGTCTTTCAACCGTTTTGGTGGCAATCGCATAGATCTTGTTATCGTCAGTAATTTTTACTGCTTCCGCAATCGTGTAAGGGAAGGTATCGCTCTTACAGGGAAGAAGAGAATTAATGTTTACTAGCTTTTCCGCCCCGATTTCATATAAGAAGGCTTCACGACGACGGTTTGAACCACTCTTTTCAATCACACCTTGACCAACAACAAAGCCATTATTGTTAATGTCATTTATTGCTGTTGCTGAACCTTCAAAGTATGTGGGCATCTCCTTAAACTCAGCACTTGTAGTATTAAAGTAGAAGCCAGTTGCGTCATAGTCTCTAGAACCTCCACTGAAACGTCCAAATACACCAACTATGGTACCGTTGTCATTCACATCGACTGCTTGGCTATATTCAATAAAGCTCTCAACTTCTCTAACTCGTTTGATTTCACCGTCTTCGAAATAAACAGCTTGTTCATATGGCAGTAGTCTATCATCTCTTTGTCTACGTACTCGAGAGTAACCAACGGTTAACCCATCCGAGTTAGTCGCAACAGCAATACTAGAGTATGCAATTTCACTATCTTCATCAGGCGTAAAACCGAGCCCTAAATCTGTTGCATCAACTAAATTAAAGTTGTTATCAAAAGTCCATTTATATGCCCTAGTGTGATATGGAGTGCTGATACTCTGGATGCAAACATCCACTGGCTCATCTACACCATCACAATCATCCGCTATATTTTCGATTGCTCTTTGAGATAATGACGTAGAGCTTTGCCCGACGACAATATAACCACCTTCGTTAGTTTGCTTGATGTCCGTCGCGATAGAAATACCGCCATGCTCAGTAAATGCGGGCTCCAGCCTAACTTTCTCACCAGCAGGAGTTACCAAAATTCCTTTATTTCGCCAATCGCGTACAAAATAAGTTTCTTCTTCTGTTTCACCCTCAGGAGTAAAAGTTATCTTTTTAAAAGGTGCAGAGCCCCAGCCCACTATCGTACCGTCTTCTGCGATGCTTGTAAGATAGTTAGTGACCGAGCGAGTTAGGCCTTCGTAATCAGGAGATTGTTCATCATATACTACAAATTCTTCAGCAGTATTGTTGTTGTACGTAAGAGAGATTGCTTGAACAACAGTTTGAAATTGATTAGCCCCTCTTCGACTTAAGTGATAAAGCATAAATGCATGAGCTTGTGCGTTGGTATTTGCAGCATCGTTATTTTGAATATCATCTAAGGTGAAGGTAATTTCTTCTTCTATCTGCTCATATTGCTTCTTTACACTGTCATAATCGCTTTTCAGTGTTGAATCATCGAAGTCGATATATGACACATCAATCTTAACACCAAATAAATTGGAAGCATGACCAATCACGTCTCCAGCTTCATTTGCGTCCGACACGTAGCTATATTTACTATTATCATGTCTTGGTAATTCAGTTAACTGATAGGTGGCAGCGGCCGCTTGTTGTGAAAGGGCTACGGCGACACTCGCGGCTAAAAGTTTAAATTTCATTTTAATCCTTACTGCTGATTCTGTAATGCTTCTAGTTCTTCCCAGCGTTCAAACGCGGCTTCCAGCTTCGACTCTAGCTCAGTCAAATGGTTCAATGCCTTGTGGGTCGTTTCTTGATCTTGTTTAAAGAAGTCTGGATCGCTGACCAGTGCTTGTTGTTTATTCACAGCCTCTTCAAGTTCCTCTACTTTACTGGGCAGCGACTCTAATTCAAGTTTTAATTTGTAACTCAGCTTATTTGAACGAGCTGGTGCAGCTGCTTTTTTAGTCTCGGCTTGTTGCTGTTTTTCTTGATGAACCTTTTGTGCCTCTTTCTTCTGCTGCTCTCGTCTTTGCTGGTACAGTTCAAAATCACTATAACCGCCAACAATTTCTGTCACCAAGCCCTCGCCTTCGAACGCCCACACACTGCCGCAGGTATTATCGATAAACTCTCGGTCGTGGCTGACGACTAACACCGTGCCTTGGTATTGGTTTAAGATTTCTTCAAGTAACTCAAGCGTCTCAATATCCAAGTCATTGGTTGGCTCGTCCAGCACAATAATATTTGAAGGCTTAAGGAAGAGCTTTGCAAGCAATAAGCGGTTTTTTTCACCGCCTGATAATGCCTTTACAGGGGTTCGAGCTCTCGCAGGCGGAAATAAAAAGTCCTGCAGATAGCCAAGCACATGACGTGAGCGGCCGCCCATCATTACTTCTTGCTTACCTTCTGCGACATTATCCTGCACAGTTGCTTCTTCATCCAATTTTTCACGGTATTGGTCGAAGTACGCAACTTCCAGGTTCACGCCTTGTTTTACGCTGCCTGCGTCAGGTTTAATGTCACCAAAAAGCATTTTTAACAGCGTAGTTTTTCCTGCTCCATTAGGACCGACCAAGCCAATACGGTCGCCACGCATCACCAGCGTTGAAAAGTCCTTCACAATGCATTTTTCTTGGAATGCTTTGTCTAAATGTTTCGCTTCAAAGACCAACTTACCGGAACGATCTGCCGTCTCGATGTTGAAATCTGTCTTGCCTTGTTGCTCGATGCGTTGCTTGCGCTCAACACGAAGCGCTTTTAGTGCTCGCACACGCCCTTCGTTACGGGTTCGGCGAGCCTTGATCCCTTGCCTTATCCAGGTTTCTTCTTCGGCAAGCTTTTTATCAAACAAGGCATTCTGTTGCTCTTCCACTTTTAAATCATGAGCTTTTTGTTCTAGATATTGCGCATAATCTCCAGGGTATGAAACCAACTTGCCACGGTCTAAATCTAAAATTCGAGTCGCCATTGCGCGAATAAAGGCACGGTCGTGAGAGATAAACACGATCCCTCCTTTAAACTCTTTCAGGAATTGCTCAAGCCAGATGACACTTTGCATATCAAGGTGGTTAGTCGGCTCGTCGAGTAACAGTAAATCTGGGTCACTCACCAAGGCTTTGGCCAGTGCAACTTTGCGTAGCCAGCCACCTGAGAGTTCTTCTAGGCGCATATTCGCATCTAATTGCAACTGGCTAAGCACTTGCTTGATCCGTGACTCAAAACGCCACGCATCTTCGCTTTCCAATCGCTGAGTCAGGCGCTCAAGCGAGGTCATCAGTTTATCTGACTGGCTGGTTTGTAGTTTTTCACTGACTTCATGAAATTCAATGAGTAGCTCAGCAACATCAGGTAAACCGTTTGCAACATAATCAAAGACCGACCCATTTGCGCCCTTTGGTGGGTCTTGTTCTAGCCTTGAAACTTTTAATCCACCAACACGGTTGATTTCACCATCATCAAGTTGAACTTGATCATCAAGTACTTTCAGTAACGTTGATTTACCGGCACCATTTCGGCCCACAATACAAACGCGCTCGCCTGATTCAATAACGGCATCAGCTTGGTCAAGTATAGGGTGTGAACCAAAAGCTAATTGGGCTTTAGCAATTCGAATGAGATCCATATTATTCTATAAATTCTTGTAGTTGTTGTTGAGTAAAAGGCCAGCCAAGTTCCTGACCTGTCTCGCCTTTTTTAATCACTGGAATTCTATATTGATATTCCGTCATCGTCTCTTCACTATCGACGATATCGACTAGTTCAATTTCGGCTTCAGGCAAAAATTGAATTAACATCGCCAATGCTTCTTCACAAAGATGACAACCATCGGTGTGAAATAAAGTACATTTAATCATGACGGATCAACCAGCTGTTGTGAATTTGTTTGTTACGCTTAAAATCCAAAGACAAGGTTTGCGATGAGTATTCCTCAGCGGTTAGGCCAAGTGCCGCAAGTCCCATTTCATCGATTTTAAATCCGCGTTTGTTGTTAGAAAACAGTAGTACACCGTTCGGTGCTAATATCTTCTTTACCCAACCAAATAGTTTTAAATGATCTCTTTGTACATCAAATGCGTCAGACATACGTTTAGAGTTAGAGAATGTTGGTGGGTCTAAGAATATCAAATCATATTGACCAACTGCTCTTTCAAGCCATTTTAAGCAATCCGCTTGCTCAAATCTGAAACGTGGATTCTTCAAACCATTTAGCTCAAAGTTTTCCTCAGCCCATTTTAGATAGGTCTTTGACATATCTACTGTGGTAACAGACTTAGCACCGCCAACTGCAGCGTGCACAGAAGCACTACCTGTGTATGCAAATAGATTCAACACGCGTTTATCTTTCGAATGTTGCTGAATAAACTTGCGGGCTAAACGGTGGTCAAGGAATAGACCAGTATCGAGATAATCAAATAGGTTAACCTTAAACTTAGCACCGTACTCTTCTACTACCTCAGTACGGTTTTGCTTGTCTAGGGCTTTGTATTGTTCTTGACCTTTTTGGCGCTTTCTTACTTTTACCGCGATGTTCAGCGGGTCGATATTAAGCTGCTCGGCGGTCAGTGTGATCACGTCTTGCAAACGTTTTTGTGCAACGCTATCGTCAATTTCTTTTGGCGCTTTGTATTCAAAGATGACTGCGTTGTCGTTATATACATCAACCGCAACATTGTACTCAGGGATATCCGCGTCATAAACACGATACGCGTTAACGTCTTCTTTTTTCAGCCAAGATTTTAAGCCTTGTAGATTTTTCTTCAAGCGGTTGCCAAACGCAGTCGAGCCTTCAAAATTAAGCCCACTGTTCTGTTTATTTTGCTGTACCTGCATTTCATTCATTTCATACAAGTTAAGCAGCACATCGAGTGGGCCATTTTTGAATTTATAAGACTTTTTACGCGCTAGTTTTAGCACTTTTAATAGGCTTTCTTCACTCGCAAGTAACGCCAAATTCCAGTCTTTATAGTGCTTTTTAAAGGCGATACCCATATTGCGATATAGCGTAATAATTTCAGCCATACCACCTAGACGTTCGCCATAAGGCAAGTTACTCAGCACAGTGCCAGGACGTTTAGCAGCAAGGCTAAGGTGATTGGCATCTTCAAACTTAAACTTAATATGTGACTCAACGCCTGCGCGCTTGGCATTACGCTCAGCAATTGACAGCACACGTTCATCGATATCACTACCGATCAGCCATAAGCTCTTGTGCTCTGGTTGTACCTTTAATTGTGCTTTAAGCTCGGTGAACTTACTTTCACGAAAACTCGGCAAGCGTTTAAAGGCAAAATCTTTATTAAGGTTAGTAGGTAAGCCAAGCGCCATAGATGCCGCTTCAATTAGTAACGTGCCAGAACCACAGCAGGGGTCAAAAAGCGGCTTATTAGTATCTTCAAGCCAGCCGCTACGTTTAACCAGCGCTGCCGCTAAATGTTCACGAATTGGCGCTTTACCTTGTTTGTCACGATAACCTCTATCAGATAAGCGAGGTCCCGAGAAATCGATATATAGCGCACAGCCTTGCTTAGATAATTTCGCTATGATGCGAATATCCGGTGTCTGTTTGTCAACATCTGGACGTTGCTCAAACAGGTCATTGAAGTAGTCAACGATCCCATCCTTAACCACCAAGCCAGAGAATTGCGTATTTTTAAGCGCATTATTCGTACCATTAAACTCTACTGCAAAGGTCTGCTTTGGGCTAAACCAATCTTGCCATGCCTGAAAACGAACAAACTTGTAGAGAGAATCTTTGTCATTCACTTCTGGTTTGTCATCAATAAGCAACATCACGCGCGTTGCAAATCGTGTCATCATACAGAACTTTTGTACGTCTAGATTAGCACCTGTGAACTTAACTGAACCAACGGTTTGCTTGTTTATTTCAAAACCAAACTCGGTTAATTCTTCAACCAGTAACTGCTCTACACCAATAGATGTCAATGCGATAAATTGCAATTTGAATACCCTTAAATTTCAACTGGGCGCAGTATAACACACAAGTTATCGTTAGTTATTAGTTGAGCTTGGTTGTATGGGGATAAATTACGTTAAAAATTTAGCAAGTTCAGAAAATCTAACTTATCTAGCGCGCTTATGTTCGAGTTCCTGCTTTGGTAATTTTGCAGTAAGTTATGGAGCTCCCCTTTTTCAAACCACACGCCACCACAGCACCCGCACTCACTAAAACTAGCTTCAAAGAGCGTATAGTCTTTAAGTGTATGACCATCATCAGGGCATAATTGTAAAACGTCACGCTCAACCAACGACCGCTTTGCAATAAAATCGGTATAACTAAAATGATAAGTATATTTAATGGAATCAATCAATTTGCGCGGCAACCAAATGGCACCGCATGACTGACATTGATAACCGCAATGTCCTTCAGCGTCGGCATAAGTTAGTTTTAATGTTTTATCGCAGAGGCAGCGCATTCTGTTTCCTAGATCAACAAACAACTCAAATTAGGTACAGATTAATACAGGAAATAATTGCTGGTCAATAAAACGATGGGATGAAATTGGCTATGCGCTTTGATGAACTCGGTGTGTTAACACAAGAGGCGCTAACCGATCGTTCAGTACTTTTATCGCTTGAAATTGTTCAAGCTCTATTCCCTCATCAAGAATAAATTGCTCGTTCAAGCTTAAACAAAGACTTGACTGACCATCATGTTCTATAATTAGAAACTCGCCGCGGCTTAACTTGGAATTTAAACACACAACCGCCTCACTCACAGGTTCACCACCAAAATATGGCTTAAAAAACCAGCTTTTTGCTTGCATCGGTTGCAGATGAAACTTAGCCGCAGTTGCATTTAAAGCGATTTGGCAGCATCTGGGCTCATTCCAAACACCAAAACCGCAAAGGTAGGAAAATACACTCTGATAAAATTCAGCTTCGCTGAGACTAAAATTGGGATTAGCGGTTGAGTCTTCAGTAAGGTGGCGCAACCGAAAAGGCGTGCAAAGCTGAAGCTCGTCACCCAAATCAATTAACAACCTGTTCCTTTCTGTGCAGCGGATCCATTGCCACTCTTTTGAAGCTTGCAAAACTTCTCTCCCACCAACCAATTAGCTCAACTAGTAAGTGGGAGTATAACGCGAAAAACGCAATGATGAAATTTTTTATAATAACGTTTTGTTTTGGATCATTTGGTTATATGACCGATCCTTATAAGGACGAAACGATCTTTTTAACAAGTGCAGGCCCTTCATAAATAAAGCCTGTGTAGATTTGTACTAAATCTGCACCAGCTGAAAATTTCTCTTTTGCAGATTCCGCACTGTCAATACCACCTACACCGATGATTGGTAGCTTACCGTCGGTAATACGCTTCAATTCGCTGACAACATGCGTCGATTTTTCACGAACAGGTCTACCAGACAAACCACCTGCTTCATTACCGTACTCTAGGTTTTCTACCGCATCTCGGGCTAATGTTGTATTAGTTGCAATAACACCATCGATACGATTATTAACTAATGATTCTGCTATCTGAGTTAATTGAACGCCATCAACATCTGGTGCGATCTTTACCAACATAGGCACAGACTTATTATGCTTGGCGATCAGATCCATCTGTTCATTTTTCAGGCTTTGCAATAGATCATCTAGCGCTTCGCCATATTGTAGATCTCTCAGGCCCGGTGTATTTGGTGAAGAGATATTCACGGTGATATATGAGGCATGCTCAAATACTTTTCTCATACAGTGAATGTAGTCATCTTTACCTTGTTCATTCGGTGTATCTTTATTTTTACCAATGTTGATCCCAAGGATCCCATCGTATTTTGCTGCTTTTACATTGTTGACTAGGTAATCGACGCCCTTGTTATTGAACCCCATGCGATTAATAATCGCATTTGCTTCAGGTAGACGAAAGATCCGAGGCTTGTCGTTGCCCGCTTGTGGTCTTGGCGTGACAGTCCCTACTTCAATAAAACCAAAACCCATTTGCGCAAATGCTTCGATACACTCAGCATTTTTATCAAGACCGGCGGCCAACCCTACTGGATTTTTAAACTCTAAACCTAAAAAATTAACCGGTTTGTCTTGAACTGATTGAGACCATGCAAGGCTCATTGGCGTATTCGCAAAGCGGCGCAGGTTGCTTAGGGCAAAATCGTGTGCCCACTCCGCATCTTTATTAAACATAAAACGACGCGCAAGATCGTAAAACATGGTAGCTCCTCAGTATTGGTAACGTAATCAACTTAGCTAAAATTACCCAAGCGTAACTTTAGCTAAATGGATTATGCCAATGGCATTAGACAAAAAAATACCCCAGTCAAAGCTGGGGTATTGTAGCGATTTCTAGATTATTTGGAAGTATCGCAGTTATGGCTTAGTAACATTAGCTCACGAAGTGCAACTGAGAACTTAGCAAAGTCATGGCTTTGCGACGTCTTAAACTCAGTTAGCATTTGCTGCCAACGATGTAGTAAGCCTGCTTGCTTATCCATCCACTGTTCAATCTGTTCATTGATATCACTGTCATCACCAGCAAAGCTGTTTAACACAACCTCTGACAATGAACGCTGTTGCCAATCAAGCTCTTCACGATATGAAGCTCGAGCAAGCGCCTGCCAATGGTTTGCAACAGGTTGAGCCGTGATTTGGTCAAGGAACCAATGTAGACCCATGTTTGCACCGAGCGTGAAGTAGGTATTAGACACAACACCGATCTTACGACCTGAGCTATGTGCAACTTCCGCTAAGTCCATGACCGAGAACAAGCTTGAAAGTGACACGATACGCAGTGCAATCTCAGCTGGTACACCTTGAGATTCAAGGTCACGTGCTTTATCAACGATCTGCTCGCTTTCATTTGCAACCATGTAGTTGTGTAGATTTGCACTTAAATCTCTAAATGTTGGTGCAAAGAACGCGATGGTTTGCTCGATAGTTTGAGACTTGTCACGGTGACGCAAGAACCAACGCGTTGCACGGCGAACTGTACGACGTAATTGATATAGCATTTCCGTTTGAACTGCCGCTGGGATCTTATTATCTAGCGCAGAAATCGCTGACCACGTTTCCTTCATTTCAAAGATTGCACTTGCAATTGAGTAGCAAACCGCAATTTCTGCATCCGTTGCACCTGTCTCTTCGTGCATACGAACCATGAAGTTTAGACCCATATCGTTAACGATATTGTTTGCAAGTTTCGTTGCAATGATCTCTTTACGTAGCGGGTGATTATCCATCGCAGCATTGAAGCGCTCGCGCAGCGGTGCTGGGAACGAGTTCACTAGCAACTGACGGTAGTATGGATTTTCTGAGATCTCATCAACAACTAATGTCTCTTTTAATACCATCTTAGAGTAAGAAACCAGTACAGATAGCTCAGGACGCGTTAGGTCTTTACCTGCCGCCGCACGCTCTGCTAGCTCTTCATCAGTTGGTAAGAATTCGATTGCACGATTTAACTTGCCGTCTTTTTCAAGTGCATGGATAAAGCGTACTTTCTCTTTCAGCGTCGCTGGACCTTTAGACTTAGTAACCGAAAGCGTGTGCGTTTGACGGTAACAATCTTTCAGTACCAATTCTGATACTTCATCTGTCATTGAATACAGTAATTCGTTACGCTGCTTATTCGTCAATTCACCTTCAGCAACTAGGCCGTTAAGTAGGATCTTGATATTAACTTCATTATCCGAACAGGCAACACCACCTACGTTGTCGATAAAGTCAGTGTTGATACGACCGCCGTTTGAAGCAAATTCGATACGACCCAGCTGAGTAGCACCTAAGTTACCACCTTCACCAAAGATCTTCGCACCAAGCTCACCACCGTTGATACGTAGCGCGTCGTTTGCACGGTCGCCTACTTCAGCGTCAGTTTCAGATTTAGACTTGATGTAAGTACCGATACCACCATTCCACAATAAATCAACTGGCATCTTCAACAATGCTTTGATCAACTCATTTGGTGTCATGCTCGATTTCTTAGTGCCTATCATCTTCTTCATTTCAGCGCTTAGCGTAATTGCTTTCGCTGCACGAGAGAAAATACCACCGCCCTCAGAGATCAGATCCTTATTATAATCTTCCCAGCTTGAACGTGGCAGATTAAATAGACGCTCACGCTCTACATACGAGCTTGCTGCATCTGGGTTTGGATCGATAAAGATGTGCATGTGGTTGAATGCCGCTTGTAAGCGAATGTGCTTAGATAGCAGCATCCCGTTACCAAATACGTCACCACCCATATCACCGATACCAACTGCAGTAAAATCAGTCGTCTGACAGTCAATGTCCATTTCACGGAAGTGACGCTTAACCGATTCCCAAGCGCCCTTAGCAGTAATACCCATCTTCTTGTGGTCGTAACCAATTGAACCACCTGACGCGAAAGCGTCACCAAGCCAGAAGTTATATGATTCAGCGATACCATTTGCGATATCAGAGAAAGTCGCAGTCCCTTTGTCCGCTGCAACAACTAGGTATGGGTCGTCTTCGTCGTGACGTACAACATCCACTGGCGGCACAATGTCACCATGTACGATGTTATCTGTGATGTCTAGTAGACCACGGATGAAGATCTTGTAACACTCTTGGCCTTCTTTGAAGAACGCTTCACGTTCAGTTGGAAGTTGTTTACAAACAAAGCCGCCTTTAGAGCCCACAGGTACGATAACTGTATTCTTAACCTGCTGTGCTTTAACTAGGCCAAGTACTTCTGTGCGGAAATCTTCACGACGGTCTGACCAACGTAGACCACCACGAGCCACTTTACCGCCACGTAGATGAACACCTTCTACGCGTGGAGAGTATACGAAGATTTCAAACGCTGGTAATGGCAATGGCATATCTGGCACTGCGCTTGGCTGGATCTTGAATGACGTATACGACTTATTCGTGCCATCAGCTTCTTTTTGATAGAAGTTAGTACGCAGCGTTGCATTGATCATATCAACGTACAAACGAATGATACGGTCATCATCTAGATTCGCTACGTTTTCAAGCTCAAGGTAGATTGCATCAACAACCTTCTGAAGTGCCTTTTCAGTGGCAACTTTCTTCGGTGCAAACTTCTTCACGAATAGATCAACGATCATCGCTGCAATGTGCGGGTAACGGTCAAATGTATTTTCGATGTAAGATTGCGAGAACGTCACACCAATTTGACGCATGTATTTAGCATATGCGCGTAAGATAGATGCTTCACGACCAGTTAGACCACCTAATAACACTAAACGGTTGAAACCATCGTTTTCTAGGCGGTTATTCCACACATTGGTCAATGCCGCACGGAAACGTGCTGATACTTTGTCAAAATCTGTGATCCCTTTGCTGTCGATAAGCATAGAGAAATCCATGATCCAGTTTACTTGACCATCAGTCGTCTTCACAGCGTATGGTGTTTCACCAATAACACGTAGGCCAAAGTTCTCAAGCATTGGCATCACGTCTGATAGGTGAATTGGCTCTGCTTTATGGAACAGACTCAAACGAACAAGTTGCGACGTTGCTTCTTCTTGAGGTCTGTAGAACAGCATCTCAAGTTTGTTATCTTCGTTTAGTTGCTCTAGCTTTTCGATGTCTACTACTGCTGCACTCGGCAACACTTGGTCTTTATAAGCAGACTGGAAGGCATTCGTATATTTACGGTTTAACTCGTTACCACGAGACTCACCCGTTCTTTCAAGAAGTGCAGATTGTAACTTGTCTTCCCAAGTACGAGCGGCTTCTACCAAGTTATTTTCGATTTCTTTCACGTTGTAATCTATGTTGTTGTCATCAACACGCACGATGTAATGCGTACGCGCTAGTGTTGATTCAGAGAAAAAGGTGGTGAACTCTACTTTGTCGCTAGACTTAAATGCACGGCCTAGCAGTTGTTGAGTTTCACGGCGTAACGCTGTGTTGTATCTCTCTCTTGGCACATAAACCATACAAGAGAAGAAACGACCATACACATCCTTACGCACAAATAAGCGACACATGTCACGCTCTTGAGTTTGTAAAACGCCCATTGCCACTTCAAGTAGCTCGCTTTCGCGTGCCTGTACTAACTCATCACGAGGATAGGTTTCAAGAATATTGAGTACCGCCTTGTATGCATGTGTGCCTTTAGCAAAGTCACATTGCTCCATGATACGGTTAATTTTACTCTTAAGTACCGGAACATCTACCGCACTGTTGTTGTAGAAGCTAGAAGAGAACAAGCCAATGAAACGGTCTTCACCAATCACGTTACCTTCATCATCAAAACGCTTGATACCAACATAGTCGATATACGCTGGTCTATGAACGCGTGAAAGTGAATTTGTCTTGGTTAAGATCAACAAGTTGTTACTGCGTGCCTCTTTGCGCGCAACTTCAGGCAGTTCAGACAATAAACGGCTGTGATCGTCACCAGAGTTCTTCATCAGGCCGAGACTTGTGCCTTCAACTGGCTTCAGCTCATAGTCACCTTGAACTGGAGTCAAATCATATTGGCGATAGCCCATAAAGGTAAAGTTGTCGCTAACCAGCCAGTCTAAAAACTCGACGGCTTCAGCAACTTCTTCTTTTGAACAACTATAATGACGGGTCGGCAGCTCTTTACTTACGCTCACCAATTTATCGCGAATTGGTAGCCAATCAGCAACCGCAACAGAAACATCATTTAAGACAGATTCAAGCTCAGCTGTAAAATCAGCGATCACCGAATCATCTGTTTGCCTGTCGATTTCGATAAAGAATACGGTCTTAGTAGACGTAGATTCTTGTTCTGCTTTTAAGTTAGAAACTGCGGTGATTGCACCTGCATCATTTCTTTGTAACTTAAGTGGAGAATGAAGTAATAGGTGAGAGACTATGTTTTTGCGATTCATCGCCATGCGCACTGAATCAACCAAAAACGGCATATCTTTAGCGATTATCTCGACAATCGTATGCGATGATTGCCATCCATCCTTTGCAACCTCAGGATTAAAAACGCGAATGACGGCATCGTCAGACTTGTTTTTATCAAGGGCATTCCAAAGGCTCAATGCTGCGCCGTATAAGTCACTGTCGTTACGATGTGCCAAATCCTCTTTAGACATGTTGCTGTACAAGGTTTTGGCAAACGTTTCGACAAGTGACACTTTGTCAGCATGGACTTTTTTATGGATAAGCTTGCAGACGTTATCTAGGATAACAGAAGCTGTGCCTTCATTTTGTGTCATTATGTGTTCCTTAATCTATACCACCTTTGAACGGTAGATTATTTGTACAGCCATTTATTAGCGTGGAGTCAGGTAAATTCTAACCTTTCTGACGCTAATAAACAGCCTTTTTGACGAAAACATTTCAAGCTTTTCAGCTGTTTGCTCATCTATTCACAAAAAATAGATATAAATCGCCAATACCAAATAAAAAGGAGCACAATTATTCACATTATTTTTTCTGGTCAGACCAGATAAGCGTTCCAATTGCCGGTAAAAGCAGCACAGCACCCAGCATATTAACCAAGAACATGAAGGTTAAAAGGATACCCATATCAACCTGGAACTTAAGCGCAGAGAAAATCCATGTGCTAACTCCAATCGCCAATGTGATACCCGTAAACAGTACCGCACTGCCTCGTTCAGCAAGTGCATTTCGATAGGCGACCGACAACGGCATACCTTGCTTAAGCTGTCCCATCATAGAGGATAGAATATAAATGCCATAATCGACACCTATTCCCACACCCAAAGCAATTACTGGTAACGTCGATACTGTTAACCCGATTTCAAGCTGCACCATAAGCGCCTGAGCCAGCGTTGATACCACATATAAAGGTAGTACCACTGCGATAGTCGCTCGCACGCTCCTAAAGCTCGCTAGGCACAACAGGATCACCGCGCCGTACACATAGATCATCATAGGAACCTGTGCCTCAGAAACAGATTCATTTGTCGCCGCCATCACACCGATTGGACCTGATGCTAATTTAAAGGCAACGTCATCAGTTCCCTCTTCTTCTGAGAACGCTTTTATCTTCGCAATCACATGGTCGATAGATTCGGCCTTATGATCTGCCATAAAGATGATAATAGGCATCACCGAACAATCACCGTTAAGTAGCCCTGAGCTTGTCTCCACTCGAGAGGTAGCTTGAACTAGAGAAGCGGTATTTCTTGGTAACGTCTGCCACTTTAAGTTACCTTCGTTGTACCCAGCATTAACCGCTTGTGCAACGGAGCTTAAAGAAACAGCCGATTGTACACTCGGTAAGTTTTCTACTCTCCATTGGAAACGACTAATACGCTCCATTGTATCGTGCTCGGTACAAGCCGCAGGCGTCGCTTCTACAATGACCTTTAAGATATCAGAAGAAATTGCATAACGGTCTGAGATAAGGAAAGTGTCTTGGTTGTATCTGGCATCTTCATGTAGCGCCGGTGCACCAGCATGTAAATCACCAATACGCATCTTTTCAGATTGCCAATAGCCAAATGTGAACAGTACTGCACTGATAAGTAAGATAATTCTGGCTACTTTTTTGTCTGTGGTTTTCACCAAGGCCTCTCGCATTGCCTCAAACATACCATGGCTGGCGTTTTTACCATCACCAAGTCGCTTAATATTTGCAGACTCAAAGAACGATGCCATTACAGGAAGCAGTACCAAGTTGGTAAAGATAATAACCGCAACCCCTAAACTGGCAGTAATAGCAAGTTCGCGAATAATGCCGATGTCGATTGCCAGTAAGGTTAAGAAGCCAACGGTGTCTGAAAGTAGAGCAATGCCACCAGGGATAAGTAATGCTTTAAAACTCGCTTCAGCAGCCACTTTGCAGCTTACCCCTTCCGCTACTTTTTTACCTATCGCGTTGATCATTTGCACACCGTGACTCACGCCAATAGCGAAGACTAAGAAAGGCACCAAAATAGACATAGGGTCAACACCAAAACCCAAAGTACTGAGTAAGCCCATCTGCCAAATCACAGCAATAAATGAACAAACAATCGGAAGCAGCGTAAGCTTAAAGCTCTTACAGAACATCCAGACCATAATAAAAGTAAAAGCAATTGCTAACGCAAAGAAAAGCACTACACCTTTCGCACCATCAGCAATGTCACCGGCCATTTTCGCAAAGCCAATAATATGTATGCTCACTTTGTCAGTGCTAAGAGGCGCTCGGATCTCAGACTCTAATTTTTGCGCAAAGGCTAAGGTATCAAGCTTTTCTTGAGTTTGCGGATCGGTTTCCATTAGCTGAGCGGTTACCATGGCACAAGAATAATCGCTCGCAACCATACGACCCACAACTTTTGCTTTTTCAATGTTCTGCTTTACAACCGCTAGGCCTTGTTCAGTAGGTTGAAAATTAGCGGGAATAATAGGTCCACCGGCAAAGCCGTCCTCTACCACCTCAACGAATCTCGCACTGGGTGCAAAGATTGAATTCACCAGTGGACGATTAACACCTGGGATAAAATAGAGCTGATCATGCACCGCTTTTAGCTGAGTGAAAAATGGCTCATTAAAGATGTCACCATCTTTATCACAAACAGAAATAAGAATACTATTTGCACCACCAAACTGTTTTTCGTGCTTCAAGTAAACTTTCATGTATTCATGATTTAGTGGAATATTTTTGTTAAATGAAGCATCGAGCTGAATTTGCGTGGCTTTGAAGCCCAAAAATATCGTCGTCAGTACGAAAAAAGACACGACGGTAATACGATGCCTAAAGATGGCGTATACCAATTGATTTAAAAACGCTTGCATTAGTTGTTCACCTCTACCTCAGCAATCCCCTGCTCCGTAGCTAGAATTAGCTGATTCTTTTTAACCACACCTGCTAAAATAGAGTGGCCGGTTTCTAGTTGTTTTGAGGTTAGCTTACCTGCTTTCAACGTGAATATTACGCCGCTGTTAGCAAACATATAGGTCACATTATCTTTGTGGGCAATACTATTTATTGTCGCCGTTTTTTGAGTATCAAGTTGAACTACTTGCTGTGCATTGCCAATAAATGCGTTACCCCTAAGGCCCGCAACAATAAGTTGCTTATCTGAGGTTTGATCAACAGCAAAAAATGAACCGCGATAAAAAGGCTCAAATTTTTGCCATGTTTTTCCTAAGTCATCACTTTGTGCCACAAGTCCCATTTCACCGGCAAGGTACATCATGCCTTCGGCGATCAACAGGCGATTAAAATGGGGAAGAATAAACGCCGTTTCTTGTTCGTATGCCGCGGGGTCTTGCTCTTTTAAATCGGCTAAGTAGTCGACATCATCGGGGTGAACAAATTCACTGATAAAACGTTTTGTCCAAGACTCACCACCATCAGTGGTTTCAAAAAACATGCCATAAGCGCCCACAGCAAAGCCGTGTTGTTGGTCAATAAACTCAATATCAAGACAAGGCTTTTCCAATGTTGGTAGATATTGTTTTAGCGCCCATGTTTTACCACCGTCTGTGGTTTTGATTATGCTAGCGTCGTGGCCACAAGCCCAACCAATATCTTTGCCTTTGAATGTCACAGAGGTCAACAGTGATTGAATTGGCACCTCTGCCTGCGTCCAGTTTTGCCCTTCTTGTTTAATAATTATTGTGCCGTGTTTACCTACCGCAATTAACGCATCACCGTTATCTGTAATATCCGTGAAAAGCGTTTGTTCTGGGTGAGCGACCATCAGGGCTGATTTTGCTGAAATCTGATCACTACTTTCGGCTACTGCTACATGCGCCATAGTTAAAATCGAGGCTGCTACTAACTTCTTCATCATGAGAAAACACTCGAGTTGTGAGAGGAAAGGAGGAAGAAGGCTGAAGCGAGGTTGCTTCAGCCTGATAATATTTGATTAACGGCGACCCTCACGGCGCAGCGCACCCTGAGTAAACTCGTTATCGTTGAAAGACTGACTGAAGTCATACATGTCTTCTTCGTTATCTAACCCAATCGCAAGGTAGCGACGAGAGTTTAGATCATGATAGACATCCAACGTACTCCAATGCGTCGGCACTTCGTAGTAATTAAGACCATGAGCCATCGCAACGCGATACATCTGGTCACGGTTATCATAGATATCCGTTACGTGGATTTGCCAGCTATCTTCATCAATATAGAACACACGCTTTTTGTAAATATGGCGAGTGCCTTCTTTCAGGTTAGCTTCGACTACCCATACACGGTGTTTTTCGTAACGTACGTGTTCAGGGTTGATGTGGCCAGCCATCAAGATATCATCATACTTCAACTTGTCGCTATGTAGCTTGTAACTGTTGTAAGGGATATACATCTCTTTTTTGCCAACAAGTTTCCAATCATAACGGTTTGGAGAGCCGTTAAACATATCAAAGTCATCTGTTGTACGTAAGCTATCTGACGCAGTTCCTGGTGCATCATATGCAACGTTTGGCGCACGTCTTACACGACGCTGGCCTGCGTTATAGGTCCAAGCCTGACGAGGTGTCAAAATTTGGTCCATGGTTTCATGTACAAGCAATGCAGTTCCAGCGAGACGTGCAGGTTCTGTCACTTGCTGCTTAAACTTAAACAAGATATTTGACTCTTGCAACGCTTCAGGCGTTGCATCTGTTGCAGAGTACTTAACCAGTAATTGCTCATCGAAACCGATAATGTTGTAAGCACCTGACTCCGTGGGCATCGCTTGACCGCCGTAACGTGCAATCGACAAGCCACGGAAACGCAATAGGTGGTTCCAGATAGCTTCTAAGCCATCTTTCGGCACCGGAAACGGAATACCGATAGCGGTATTTTTAATGCCGTTACCACCTTCGATCAGCTCTGCTGTAGATGCGTATTTCTTTGTTGCATCATACACAAACTGCGGATAAGACGCGCTGCGTCTAGTTGGGTAAATGTTCATTTTGAACGTTTCTGGATACGTTTCAAATAACGCAATTTGGCCAGGGCTTAACAATGCCTTGTATTTATCTAAATTTGATTTATCAATTGTAAACAATACTTTGTCATCAGCAAATGGATCTGGATGGTGCATGCCCACTTCATAACCAGCTGGAGGCGCGGTGATCCCACCATTCCAAGCCGGAATACTGCCATCAGCATTACCCGCTTTCTCTGCACCGATAGGCGTCAAGTCTTTACCTAAACGTGCTACTTCGTCAGCGCTCATCTTAGCCATAGCGCTGCTGGCAGACATCATTGTAATTATTGTTGCTGCGATAAATGTAGGTTTTCTAAACATATCGAAAGCCCTTAAATTGAATACTTAATGTTGAATGAGATGAAATCACGGTCCGCAAAGGTATTCGTCTTACCACCACCCCAAAACGTGTTATAGCCAAAATCAAATGACCACGAATTTAGGTAGTTAAAGTTAAGATTAATGCCCAGCGATTTACGATCCTCAATGAACAAGAACATAGGATCAGGGGTGATACCGTTAACATCATGTGAGAACACTACGCGTGGAGAAAAATTCACACCACTGAATAGGTTGTTATACTCACCCTTTGCAATAAGGCGATAGCCCCATGCAGAAGCCGATGGGAATGGATTGGTCTCTGGACCATTTGAAACCGCTTGGTGGATAAGATTGTAATCTCGGCCAGAAAGCCCCTCAATCGTGCCACTTCGGCCAGTACCTGAAACATTCAAACGAAGCTCATCGTACTCTGGCATGTCTTTGATAGTAACTGCGCCTACTTCACCAACCACAGCCCAACTATCTGCACCGAGCGATGGGCCGAACAAATGTGTTGCAGTAAACTGTGCTTGAATAGTGTCTCGCAAAATATAGCCTTGCGCGACTTCACCAGGACCCACAAAAGCGATATCGTCCCCTTGACTAAGCTGAGATAAACCAGCCAAATCATCACGCAGACCCGCAGCGGCTAACTGCTCAACCATACCTGCGTAAAGTAGTTCAACGTCATCTATCTGTAGTGGCTCATCTTGTCTATATGCCACTTCACCAGCAAATGCGGTTTCACCGATCGCGGTATTAAAACTTAAACCATACAGTTTGATGTCTTCTGGGTAGGTAATTTGCGCTTGAGTAAAGGCATTTAAGTTAGTGACATTGTCTGCGGTAATTTGATTTTGTGCGATGTAAGCTAAATCAGCCATGATCGCTTGCTCTGTAAAGTTAGATGCTTTACCAGAAATCAAAGGTCTACGGCTGTGGTAATTAATGTAATACAGACCAAATTCAGTGTCATTTAGCTCTGGAGAGAAAATGCCTAAGCGTAAACCGTACTGACCACCATCATCGGGTTCGCTCTTCCCGTTATTTCCTTTTCCTTTAAGCGCCACTTTAGTCGGATAAGCCATATACATGGACGCTGCGGCACTGCCAACTGCTTGTGCTGTTGGTACTACACCTTGAGCAACCAATGCGGCCGTTGCATCAGCATATAAGCTGTTTAATGCATCCGTTAGGTGATACAGATCAATATCAGGGTTTGAGGTAAAACCAAGCTGAACGTTTTGCATATAACCGTTTTCAGATGCAAAATCATTGGTTGAGAAGTAACTACCTGTTGCTGGCAATCTGGTTTCATGCCATTGATACTGATAAAAGCCTTCAAGGTTAACGTTTTCAGACAAACCAATCGACGCCCAAAGCATACCGACAGGGATAAATGCTTCTTTTACTTCAGAGCCTGGCGCTTTCAGACGGTCGATATCAACTGGGTTGACGTTAATGCCGTGGGAAATAAGTGTACTTTCGCCCCAGTTAACGACTTGCTGACCTAAACGCACAGAAAGTGGGTTTTTGCCATCATTGAGGTCAAAATCCGCCCAAACAAATGCATCTAGCAAGCGTAAATCCGAACAGACTTGTTTTCTGGTATCGTCGTCTTCACACGGGTCAACTTTTTTGCCTGAAACAGGGTTGCTATACGCAAAATCCCCATCTTCCATCGCAAAGTCGTAGAAATACATGAAACGAGTGAACAAACCATAGTTATCTTTGGTAATTGCTAAATCATGGGTACCTTTTAACAACTGAGAGAAAGTATCTCCAGAGTCAAAATTTAGGTTACCAGCATCACCATTATTTGAATAGGCACCCTGTTGTGACCAGATCTGTGACGAAGAATAGATGGTATTGCCAGTGGTTGCTTTATAACCATCCCAGTTAAACTGTGGATGATTACTTTTACCGATGAAATCAAAGTTACGATCTTCAACGCGAATGCTTTGACCATAAGAAAAAGTCGAGTCGAAGGTAATTTCGAAATCACCAACCTCAAAACTGGCCGCGTGTACTGACGTGGCGGCAGCTCCCATTACTGCCGCACTAAGACCGAGCATGATTTTGTTTTTCACAAAGAGCGATCTTTTTATCATTATTTCTCCCCCTTTTGGCGGGTCATGTCTAGAGCTTAAGCTCTTAGAGTTATTGTTTTTTGTTGTCTAAACGATAGAAGCGAAACCGCGAAAATACAAATACTGCTCCACTAAATCAACGCTTTTTCGCCTCTAGGGGCGTATTTTACTCTTGGTAAGACGTCCTACCAGATAATTTATAACACGTATTTCAAGCTTATAACAAACTCATTTAACAAAAATAAAATATGTTTTGCAGTTCTACTTCGATTAAGTGACTTTTTCTAACGATAGAAACTTATTGCTATCATCCAAGATGAGACGGAATCTCCCCCTGATCCCAATTGATGAAATAAAGGGGCGAATACGCTCTGCGGGGAAGCGAATACTCTTGCCCCCATCTTCAATCACTTGCACTGAAGTATAGTGCCCGTAGTAGTAACCGAGGCACTTGTCATAACTCAAATCCATGTAAAAGAAGTACTCTTTCATCTACTGCGCTAGCGCCTTCTCTACCTTCTCATATAAGTCGTCGCTTAAGCCTTCTAAGTTAGCCAAACGACTCAACTGTGCCCGCATCAGTTGTTGGCGCGTTTCATCATAACGCTTCCATGACATGAACGGCGTGATCATACGAGACGCATTTTGTGGATTGATACTGTTTAGCTCCACTAATAGGTCTCCCAATAACGCATAGCCCTTACCATCTGTACGATGGAATTGCGCAGGGTTAGTTCTTGCGAAGCTTCCTATCAATGCGCGAACACGGTTAGGATTGCCTTTGTCAAAACAAGGATGCGCATAAAGCGTATTTATATTCGATATCACCTCGTCGTTGGATAAGCTTGCACTTAATGCAAACCATTTGTCCATGACTAGACTATCGTGACGCCATTGACTATCAAATTGACTGAACAAGCTTTCCATCTTTGTGTGCTGCGCGGCGACGGCTGCTTTTAATGATGCCAACTTAGTGGTCATATTGCTTGATGAAAATTGATTATCTAGCGCGCTGTCAACACTATCGGAATCTGTTTTCGCTAAGTAATAAAGCGCTTTATTTTTAAAGGCTCTGATCGCGACATCCTTTGCTTCTAATGAGCCTGAGTCTTGCAAAGATAAATAAGCGTGTTCAAACACCGATTGCAGTGATTGCGCAATTTGCATTTCAAATGCATCAGAAATTGAAACGAGTTTGTCTACTGGGATAATTTCAAATTGACTGGCTAACGTATCAAACGTTGGTAAAGTCAATAGCTCAGCCAGTAGCGCAAGGTCTCCATCTAACGCTTCCACCAATGAGGACAATGCACCGAGGACTTTTGAATCCAGTGCGAAGTCGTCTGACGTAACCGCTCGTTTAACTTCAATCATAAAGATTTGCTGCACTGCTTCCCAACGAGCGTAATCACTACGTGCAAAACGCAATATGTGTAGTAACTCATCAATAGTATAGCTGTACTCCATAAGCACAGGTGCTGAGAAATCTTCTAGTAATACAGGAACTGGTTTACTTACAACTTGCTCAAACTCAAACCGCTGTTCAAATTCAGTAATATCTAACGCTCGTTGTATTTCTCCGTGCTTTGTTAGCAACGGAATGCTTTCACCTTGCTCATCCAAAAGCTCTAGCTTAAAAGGAATATGCAGTGGCGCTTTTACGGGGTCGCAATCAGCATGGCTTTGGCTCACCGTAATCGCATATGTTTGTGCCTGTTTGTCATACTCGGTAGCCACTTTTACTCTTGGCGTGCCGAATTGCTCGTACCATAGTTTAAATTGCGTTAAATCAACACCAGAAGCATCCATCATTGCATTAACGAAATCATCGCACGTCACAGCTTGTCCGTCATGACGCTCAAAGTAGAGCTTCATCCCTTTTTGGAAGTTTGCTTCCCCCAATAAGGTGTGCATCATACGGATCACTTCAGCACCTTTGTTATAAACAGTTACGGTATAGAAGTTATTCATTTCAATAACTTGCTGTGGCCTTATCGGATGTGCCATTGGCCCCGCGTCTTCTGCAAACTGATGCGTACGCATCGCCATTACCGCGTCAATGCGGTTTAGGCCTCGAGAACCTAGATCGCTGCTAAACTCCTGATCTCTAAATACGGTTAAGCCTTCTTTTAAACTAAGCTGAAACCAATCACGGCAAGTAACCCGGTTCCCAGTCCAGTTATGGAAGTATTCATGTCCAACTATCGATTCAATGGTGTGAAAGTCTCGGTCTGTCGCAGTCTCTTGGCTTGCCAACACACAGGCACTGTTAAAAACATTCAGACCTTTATTTTCCATTGCCCCCATATTGAAAAAATCAACCGCGACAATCATGTATATATCGAGATCGTATTCCAAATCAAACCTTGACTCATCCCACTCCATGGCCTTTTTTAGTGACGTCATAGCATGGGGAGCTTTATGTAAATTGCCTTTATCGACAAATAACGCCAACTTCACCTCTCTACCCGACTTAGTGCTGTAGTTGTCTTCTAATACATCAAAATCGCCAGCAACCAAGGCAAACAAGTAGCTTGGTTTTTTGTGCGGATCGTGCCATTTTGCAAAATGTCTGCCGTCACTTAAGCTTCCTTCTTCAACTTTATTGCCATTTGATAATAAGTAACGATACTTTGACTCACCGATGATCGTCACCGTATAAGTCGTCAGTACATCAGGTCTATCCATAAAGTAGGTGATTTTTCTAAAACCTTCCGCTTCACATTGCGTACAATAAGCGCCATCAGAGAGGTATAAGCCTTCAAGTGAGGTGTTTGTTTGCGGCGAAATTTTAGTGACAATTTTAAGCTCAAAGGCCTTTGGCAAGTTAGAAAGAATCAATTCTGAGTCAGATTTTTCAAGGCTTTGCCACTCTTCACCATTTACCTGACAAGATACTAACTCTAAGTCGACACCATCCAAAATTAATTGTGTCGCATCGCTCACAGCGACAAACTGACTTACAGCAGTCACTAAGGTATTTCTTGGGCTTAACTCAAAGGTCAAGCAAAGCGTATCAACGGTATGGCTTGGTGCAAGGTAATCTTTAAGAAATTTGGCTTGTGGTTTTTGAGTCATATATAGTCCTTACAAAAACGCCCCAAAAAGGGGCGAGTGATAAAACAAATTTGATATCGCCAATTCTAAGGATAGGCGTTTAATTTCTACTTGACCTGTTGGAAAAGGCCTGATCAAGATTGCAAATGCGCTATTTTACGCTTGCCCTGCTTTCTCATTTGGTTCTTCCGCGTTTACTGTTGGTGGCGTAATCTTAAGGATCTTGATACCAAGATACGCGTAGATGACCGCCAGCACAGGATTGATCAAGTTAAAAAATGCGTACATGGCATAATCAAACGGATTGATCAGTAGTACACTCTGCATATATGCGCCGCAGGTGTTCCAAGGGATCAGTGGACTGGTGATTGTGCCACCATCTTCCAGCGTACGTGAGAGGTTTACACTCTTCAAACCGCGCTTTTTGTATTCTTCTTTGAACATACGACCAGGAACAACAATCGCGATGTACTGATCCGCGGCAACTAGATTTGTACCAATACAAGTTGCAATAGTCGAGGCAATTAGTGAGCCTGTGCTTTTTGCAATTTTAAGAATGCTGCGTACGAAGACATCAAGTAAGCCAGTTTTTTCCATAATGGCACCAAACATCAATGCCGTCATCACCAGCCAAGTTGTCGTTAGCATTGATGACATGCCACCGCCACTTAGCAAATCGTCCATTTTTGCATCGCCTGTTTGCAACGCAAAACCGTCAAAGAAAGTTGCCCACACCAATTTCACATAGCCCACTAACTCACCTTGGCTAGCATCAATTTGACTTGCAATAAGGTCTCCTTGGAACAGCACTGCCCATATCGCCCCCATCACCGCGCCGATTGAAATCGCCGGAAAAGCGGGCATCTTCTTGATAGCAAGCCCAAGCAGCACCAGCAAAGGAACTAGCATTAGCAGGTTAATGTTGAAGTTAGTTTGTAGTATCGACACAATTTCATCTATTCGCCCCGCTTCACTTGACGCTTCAGCATTAAAGCCCATGACAATAAATATAATAAGTGCGATTACAAAGCTAGGTACTGTGGTCCAAAGCATATGCTGAATATGATCAAATAAATCACTACCGGCAACTGCAGGCGCTAAGTTTGTGGTTTCAGATAATGGGCTTAACTTATCGCCAAAATAAGCACCTGAAATGACTGCACCCGCGGTTACGACCTGATCTAAGCCAAGCCCCGTCGCGACACCTAGTAGCGCTACACCTATGGTTGCGGCCGTCGTCCATGAGCTGCCTATACTCATCGCCACAATTCCACAAATCAAACAACTCGCGGCATAAAACCAACTTGGATTGATAATTTGTAGTCCGTAATATATCAGTGTTGGGACTGTTCCAGACAGCAACCAAGTACCGATTAAGGCACCTACCATCAATAAAATGATAATAGCACCAAGAGAGATAGTTATCCCCTTTATCATCGCTTCTTCAAGCGTCTTCCACGTAAAACCGTTTTTTAGACCGACAAGCGCCGCAGTGAATGTTGCAAAAAGTAGGGCTATTTGATTTGGACCTGATGATGAGCTGTCACCATAGAGGTACACCGCAGCACCGAGCAAAGCGACCAACAATGTGATCGGAATAAGGGCGTCAATAAATGACGGCTGTTTTTGTTGTTTCAAAAGGAATACTCCTACGCACGACGACCCATGCTTATAATTATTTTATTTGCAGTATACCGTTTTGAGCCGTTTTGAGTAGCTAGGTTGCTAGTGGTCGAGCCACGCACCATTCTCAAAAAGCCTCAAAAGAGTATCAGCTTAGAAAATCTGGCAGATGATAACAAAATTAGTTAAGTAAAAGTAAGTGTAAAAGGCATAATAAAAGGCGCTTGAAGCGCCTTTTATTTATTTTTTAACTTCGTTTTTGGCTACCCGCCCGTATGAAATTAGGTCCTGCGTGATAAGCGCTGCCTCTTCAAGGTAAGGGTCTAATTCTGAAATAACCTCTGGTGCATCGTCCAAATCTTTAACTGGCTCTAAACCGAGACGTTTCAGCCTTTCATTCGTGCGTTTTAATACCAGATCATCGCGGTCTTCACGCTCTTTGATACGCTCAGCTTCAACTAATGAAATCGCCTTATCGTCCTTGCGCGCTTTGTATTCTTCAATATCTTTATAAATATATTCGAATTCTGGCTCTGCTTTTACTCGCTCATCATGGCGCTTACTCAAGTATTGGATAGTTGGCGACAAATTATCGAGGCTCGCATATTTTGCACGAACGATACTATCCCAAGGCAACGCATTATCCTCTTGGCTCTCTCCCCACTCTTCTGGGTTGATTGCCGATGGTAGCAAGATATCAGGGATCACGCCTTTATGCTGTGTACTGCCACCGTCGATACGATAAAACTTCGCAATCGTGTAGGTTACACTTCCCAAAGGATTTTCGAATAAATCGTAATTTTTACCGAGGCCACGATGTTGTTGCACGGTGCCTTTACCAAAGGTTTGCTCTCCAATCACCACTGCTCGGCCATAATCTTGCATCGCAGCAGCAAAAATCTCAGATGCCGATGCACTGTAGCGGTCAACCAAAACAGTCAAAGGTCCATCGTAGAAGGTAATGCCATCCCTATCTTGTTGACTTTCGACACGATTGTAAGCGGTATGGATCTGAACAACTGGGCCTTGGTCAAAGAATAAACCGGATAGCTGGGTCGCTTCGTAAAGCGAGCCACCACCATTTTGACGAAGGTCAATGATAACCCCATCTACTTTGGCTTCTTTAAGTTTAGCGATTTCAGTTTTTACATCTTGAGAAAGATTATTGTAGAAACTTGGGATTTCTATCACGCCTATTTTGCTTTGTAGCTCAGAATACTTGGCTTCAAAGACTGAAGACTTAACTGCGCGGTCTTCTAATTTTACTTTGTCACGAACAATTTCAACGACTTTTGGCGTACCGTGACTATCAGTACCTTTAAGGTATTGAAGTCTAACCTTGGTCCCCTTAGGGCCTTTGATGAGATCGACCACATCATCTAAACGCCAGCCGATAACATCTACAAATTCTTTATTATCTTGTGCTACACCGATGATTTTGTCGTCCGGCTTAAGCTTTTCGGTTTTGTCCGCAGGGCCTCCGGGGACTAAACTTCGGATCACAGTATAATCTTCATCGTAACTTAATACCGCACCAATACCTTCCAGCTCTAAGTCCATATCCATTTTGAACTGTTCGGCACGGCGTGGCGAAAGATAAGATGTGTGCGCTTCAATGCTGCGTGCAAACGCATTCATGATTACTTGGAATGCATCTTCACTATTCGTTTGGACTAGACGTTTTTGCGCATTCTTGTAGCGCTTGGTAAGGACTTCTTTGATCTCTTCCCAATTTTTCCCAGTCAATTTTAAGCGCAGCGCATCAGATTTAACGCGCTGGCGCCAATATTCGTCAAGTTCGCTTGTCGCGGTTGCGTAATTTTGCTCTTCTCTATCAAAAATGAACTCATCTTTTTTGTCAAAGTTCATTTCTTTGTCGAGTAAGCCAATGGCAAAATCATAGCGCTCAAAGCGACGCTTCATGCTTAGGTTAAACATATCATAAGCAAAACCCAGTTTTCCTGAGATCAATGCATCATCAAATTGCTTACGATACTGTTGAAAACTATCGATATCCGACTGCAAAAGCAAAGACTTGTTAAAGTCGATGGCTTCTACGTAACGATCGAAAATTTTATCCGATAAGCTGTCATCAAAGCTGAAGCGTTTGTAGTGTTGCCGAGTAAATAGGTTAGTCACTCGTTTACTAGCCGTGGTGTGTTGCGCTTCAGGTTTAAGAACTGGCAAGTCCTTAATAGTGACTGTGCTTGTTGAGGCTAAAGTAACACTCGATACGAACGCGGCGACTAGGGAAATGAGTGGTAACTTTTTACTCATATACAACTCCTTACTGAATATATAGGCTATCTGCTTTAGTTTTAACTTGCATTCCTGTTACAAGCTCTACGTGCACTTCATCATTTTTGACTTCAGTGATAGTAGCGTTAACAAGCGCTTGACCAAGTTTAACTTTAACTTTGTTATTAACCTTGACCTGTTCAGCCGGTAAAGGTTCAACTTTACCACTGCGCTTAGGTTTAACTTCAGCAGGTTTATTACTCATTTTAGGGCGTTTTTGGTCTTGACGATCCCTTGAGTGAGGTTTCTTTTTGTAAGATTTTGTTTCGCCATCGCGATTGTTTGGACGCTGCGGCTTTTTACGCTTAGCCATTTTGGCACGGCTCTCGGCCAATGCTTTTTCTGCGTGTTCAACGTGCTCTTGTTCAACCTTTTCAGCCTGATTGCCGTCTAGGTCTACACGAAACTCGTTCTTAGTGACTGCTTCGAGATAACGCCAGTTTGAAGTGTATTTACGAAGCGCTTGACGTACTTGGGTTTTACTGACTTTGTCAGAACCCTCAATACGCTCAGCGATATCTTTGAAAATACCAACCTTTAATGGCTTAATCCCTTCCTTTTGCTTGAAGCAGTTAGGAAATTCTGAAAATAAGAAGTCTAATACTTCATTTGTGTCTTTTAGCTTGTTTGTGGTTTCCATTTTTAAACCTATTAATTACATCTGCTCATCGAGCGACGAGTTTATATAGTGTGTAACCCAGTCAATTAGCTCTTCTATCTCTGCTTCAAGAAGCGCTAAATCACCGCGAAGATGTTCCCAAATACCTTCTATGAGCCTATCTATTGTGTCACAGTCTAAATCTTCGGGAAGTAAATCCCATGCGTGATGAATAAGTTCATTTAAGCGTTCTGCAACAACTTCTTCTTCGCCTTCCCAATCACCAACATCGGCGTAAGAAAACAAATAATCTTGTACCTGAAGCATATCTTTCATTAAAGCGTTTCCTCAAACACTTTAACTAACGCTTCTAATCCGATCTTATCCTGCTCGTCAAATCTTGCCAGACTAGGACTGTCAATGTCTAGCACGGCAATCACTTTATTATCTTTAAAAACAGGGATCACGATTTCTGAATTTGATGCTGCGTCGCAAGCAATATGGCCTGCAAACGCATGAACATCCTCAACCAATTGCGTTTCACAAGTTGCAGCTGCTGTGCCACATACCCCTTTACCAACAGGAATTCGGATGCAGGCTGGGTTGCCTTGGAATGGCCCAAGAACCAACTCTTCAGCGCTATCCATAAGATAAAAGCCTGCCCAGTTGATATCTTCAAGAGTTGTAAATAAAAGCGCACTCAAGTTTGCCATATTGGCAATCACATTGTGTTCACCACTGATTAGCCCTTGAGCCTGTTTAACTAAAGTCTGATAAAAGTCTTGCTTTTGCATTACCATCAAATTCACGAATTGAACGACAAAAGCTAAAGGTACTCTTTCGGAGAAATAATTAAAACCTTTTCGACTGAAAAAGTATTAATTATCTGTAAAACTGAGACTGCTCGGTTAATTATCACTCAGTTTTACGATGACCTGCCCGCAAACCAAACAAGAATAGCCCCGCTGCGAGCATTGACATTAAGGCGTTAACAATAAAACCGACACCCGATTGTGCAGCGAAAAGATAGCTAAATACCGCTCCACCAAGTAAGCCCAGTGTTAACAGACCACCATATTGCACCTTGTTGTACCTAAACATAAGGATATATCCGGGAACAACGAATAGGCACATAGCAAGACCAACGATGTATGCGTTAGAAATTGCGCTGAGTACTAAGTTAAAGAACATCTCACTGCGACCGAGTGTAAAGCTGTAGTAAATCCCAAGCACACCACCCACGATTAACGGTGATAATAAAGAGAACCCTACTCCTTTGCCAACTTGTTTCATATTCAACACTCTCTACACTAATTATTCATTCAACACTACTGAGTATTGTGCAAGCAGTGCCTCTGCACTAGCCGACTTTGGTCTAATAAGTATTTGTATCGAGAGTATACTGGTGACGGGAGATTTCTGTTATCAGAAGTAAAAGATCCACCTTCTAAAGAAGGTGGCTTTGCATTAGCCCCCTAGAAGGGGGCGTTGTTTACTGGAGTGTTAACTGCGCCTGCTCTTGCACCTCTTCCTTTTCTTGGTGCCTGACATACCGCCTTATTATTTCTTCATTTATCCCTACAGTATCTACGAAGTACCCTCTCTGCCAAAAATGGTTTCCCCATAACTTGTTTTTCCTTAAGTATGGATATTTGCTAAATAGCTTTAACGCTATTTTTCCCTTTAAAGCACCCATTAATTTCGAGACTGATAACTTCGGCGGTATCTTTACTACCAAATGAACATGGTCAACCTGCACATTTAACTCGACTACTTTGCACCCTAACTGCTCACAATAAACTTGTATGCACCTGTAAACATCTCTGCCTACTTTGTTCTTCAATATTCTGAACCTATACTTTGGTGTCCAGACTATATGATATTGACATCGCCAATACACATGCGATGCTTTCTCGTATCTACTCATGTTTTTTCCTTATATGACTTCGCTAAAAATCAAGTAAGGAATTAACATGAGTATTTTTTCAGGCAAAGCCTAAATGATGATAACCACCTACTGAAGTAGGTGGTTTAGGGCCGAAAACAAAAAAGCCCTCAAATATGAGGGCTTTAAATGTGGCGGAGAGATAGGGATTTGAACCCTAGATACGCTATTAACGTATGCCGGTTTTCAAGACCGGTGCTTTCAACCACTCAGCCATCTCTCCAAAACCTATGATCCACGCTTAATAGCACGAATCTAAAATAAGTGGCGGAGAGATAGGGATTTGAACCCTAGATACGCTATTAACGTATGCCGGTTTTCAAGACCGGTGCTTTCAACCACTCAGCCATCTCTCCGCAGCGGGGCGAATAATAGAGAATCCCTATGCGCTTGTGAAGCTTTTTTTTCAATTATTTGATCATTTGCGTAAAATTTGGCTCAATCGTCTAAGAACCAGTCAAAATTATGCGTATTTTAGATATTTCAGCGAACTTTTGAAAATATTCAAAGTCTTACGTATTGAGTAAATATTACTGTAGAGACCCAATTAACGACAGATATTGATCCAGAAATCATTGCCCCAACATATAACAATTGATACTCTTATCTTAGTTATTTTTGGGATCAGCATGTTTTATTAAGGAGCTTGAATCATGGCATTCAATCATTCATACAACACTGCAAAACCTGTCATGTCGACAATGGAAACAAACAAAGTGTTGAAAAACACTTACTTCCTGTTGGCAATGACATTAGCGTTTAGTGCAGTAACAGCCGCAATTTCAATGACAATGGCATTACCAGCATTTACCGGTATTGTTTGTTCATTAGTTGCATTTGGTTTGCTTTTTGTTATCGGTAAAAAAGCAAACTCATCTTCTGCTATCGGTCTTGTATTCTTATTTACTGGTATTTTAGGTTTCGGCCTTGGGCCTATGCTTAATCACTATGCTGCACTACCAAATGGTGGCATGTTGATAGCACAAGCACTTGGCACAACAGCGTTAATTTTCTTCGGTTTATCAGCTTATGCACTAACTACGAAAAAAGACTTCTCATTTATGGGTGGCTTTTTAACGGTTGGTTTAATCGTGGTTATTATCTCAAGCCTAGTAAACTTGTTCATTGGTTCTAGCATCGCGTTTATGGCAATTAACGCGGCAGTCGTGTTATTAATGTCTGGCTTTATCCTTTATGATACAAGCCGAATTATCAACGGCGGCGAGACAAACTACGTGCTTGCAACTGTGAGCTTGTATTTAAGTATTTATAACTTATTTACCAGTATCCTTGCCCTTTTAGGCGCGTCGGATGACTAACTCAGAATTTCTGATAAAATAAGCCCCATTACGGGGCTTTTTTTATGAGTAAAATTTGAGTCAAATAGCCATATCAGTTCACTTTGGCGTAGCTGCACAGTCAAAGTTAACTTTACTAGAACGGTATGTCGATGCCGCTATTAAAAGTGACCATCAAATCGCGTGTATCTTTTTATACCAAGATGGTGTTTATCACGCCAGTCAAAATATCGTACACGCTTCCGACGAATTGCAAGTCAACGCACTTTGGCAACGCATCAAAGATAAAGGGATCCCCCTGTTGCTGTGTGTCACAGCTGCGGAAAAACGCGGCGTTAGCATCGAAGACGTTAGCCCTTTCACCGTTGCTGGCCTTGCGGAGTTTGCCATGATCTCGAGTAAGTCTGATAAGTGGATGCAGTTTAAATGAGTAAAAACGTGTTAATCATTTCTCAAACCAGTCCATTTGACCAAAATAGCCTGAAAGAAGCGCTGGATGTCGCACTAATCTATGCAGCGATTGATCAACAAGTAAGTTGGCTTTTTACCGGTCCTGCTGTGCTATCGCTCCAGAAAACCCTCAATGCGCCAATACTGGGTTTAAAAGACATGTTTAAGCAATTAAAAACTCTGGAAATTTATGATGTCGAGCGGGTTTATGCCTGCCAGTCAGCTATGGAGGAGTTTAACGTATCGGCACACTCCCTTGCTGTTGATACTGAAGTCAAAAATCAACATGAAATTCTTGCGTTAATCAAACAACATGACTTTGTGGTGACACTATGAGTACGCTACATATTATTTCTAGTATCGAAGCATGCGATCAGCTGCAGTTTGTATCCCATCACGACACTATTTTATTATGTAATGATGGCTGCTTTGGTCAAACGCGTATCTCAGCTGGAGATGCAAATGTGGTGATGCTGCAAACTTGCGCCAGTGCCAGAGGTATTGTCCCAGAAGCCGGAGTAAAGCTTATTTCTGACAAAGATTGGGTTGAGCTGACCATGACTATGAACAATTCAATTACTTGGTAATCATCATGCTAGAATTTAACAACCAAACTATCGAGACAGATAAACAAGGCTATTTGCTAGACCATACTCAATGGACTAAAGATTTAGCACCACTTCTAGCCGCAGAAGAAAATATTGAGCTTTCAGATGCACATTGGGAAGTCATTGAGTTTGTGAGAAATTTTTATCTCGAATACAATACCAGCCCCGCGATCCGCATGCTGGTAAAGGCAATGGCTAAAGCACTAGGCGAGGATAAAGGCAATAGCATCTATTTGTATAAGTTATTTCCAAAAGGTCCAGCCAAACAAGCGACAAAAATAGCGGGGTTGCCAAAACCCGCCAAGTGTATTTAACCTGAACTTCGGATAATTAATGCCTTTCTAGCAGCCAGTTTTAGCGCTAACTGCGTTGAATTCACTTCCAATAGCCTGCTATTGGTGCGTAAATTCGTCTTGCCTACAAGGATGTAGGTACCTGGGCGGTAGCAGGATACGAGAGCGGAGTTATCCCTAAAACTCTCTGGCTAGATAAGGAAATAATTTAATTAATTTTAAGAACAATTAGTTAGCCCATTCCTTACCCAAATATCAGGTTATTTAGGACGGGACAACCGAATTAAAAAAGGCCTCAAATGAGGCCCTGTATAAAAACATTACTTCGTATACGCTCTTGGCATATCAGAATCTGTCGTATATCTGTCTCTTAGTTTATCGTGGCGTGACTCAGTAGACACTTCCTCACCATTGATCCAGATTTTATCGATTGTGGTGCTGAATTCGAAAGGATCCGCACTCCACATTACGATGTCTGCACGTTTACCTGCTTCAATCACACCGCCATCAATGCCCAGTGCTTTCGCAGGGTTAGCGGTAACCGCCTTAAGTGCGCCTTCATGACTCATGCCATTTGCTACAGCAATACCTGCATCAAAACGTAGCTGGTAGACGTTATGACTACCATCACCACCAATTGACAGGATGACATTGACACCTGCTTTCTCAAGCTTACCTGCGTTATCTAGACTTGCATGCATTGAGTCAAAGCTAGCTGGTAGGTTTGATACCGCACTCAAAATAACTGGTACTTTCGCCTCAGCTAATTGCTCAGCGACCACTACCGCATCATCAGCACCCTGAATAATCAGATCTAAACCAAACTTTTCTTTTAGCTTAATCGCTTCAAGAATATCCGACGCTCTTGAAAGCGTCGCAATCACAGGCATATCACCCGCTAACACTTGAGTTAACACTTGTTCTTCTGAACTCGGTTTTTTCTCTTCTTTTTTGTCTTTCTTAGCGAGCTTTTCTTGCTGTGCTTCAAGCTTTTTAACAACGTTATCTAACGCCTTTGCACGTGACCCTTTGCTTTTGGCACCCAGATGAATAATTAACGCTGTTTGCTTGTCGGTCACACTGTTAAATTCACCAGATAAGTCAACAACAAAACCAAGCCCTGCAAACTCACTTTTACCACCCCAAGGTGCAACAAAATTTTGCGTTACACCGCCTTTTCTTGCATAGGCAATTAAGCTACTACGTGGATTAAATGCGGTGCTTGCATCAAAATCTACTCCGGCATCGTCATCGCCTGCATCACGAGAAGCAGCAACAGCACCAACTTCAACTAAACCAAGTTGGTTCATTGAGCCGATAAAACCTGGAGTCACAACCTTACCGCTGGCATCAATCGTTACATCAGCAGTCACGTTATCTGGGTTAATCGCTTTTATTTTACCGTTTTCGATAACTAAGGTCGCACCTTCAAGTACGCCAGCATCTGTTGCGGTATGGATCGTTGCATTAGTAATTGCGGTAACATTGGCAAAAGCAACAGAGTGAGCTAGCAATGCGCTAGTGATCATGGTTAGTTTCATGGTTTTCATCTCATCAACTCCTTACTTTTGACCTAACATAAAATCACTAACCGCTTGATATTTTTCATCGTGACGATCATAGACTTTACCACCATCCACAAAGACCTGCTCTGCACGAGAGTACACGCTAAACGGGTTGGTGTTCCAAATTACTACATCGGCTTGTTTGCCTTGCTCAAGCGATCCTGTTTTATCCTGAATGCCTAACGATTTAGCAGCGTTCGAGGTGATCCATTTAATTGCATGCTGTTCGTTGATGTTAAAGCCTGACTGGTTAGCCGTGTTCATCACTTTTGCGGCTTCATGATTCAAGCGTTGAATTGTGGTATCTGAATCCGAGTGAACAATTGCACATGAGTTTTTCACTGCATCAACAATTGCAACGTTTTCCTGAACCATATCATAGGCTTCCATCTTAAAGCCCCACCAATCTGGCCACAGCGCTGCACAGTTACCGTTTTCACCTAACAAATCAGCAATCTTGTATGCTTCAATACCGTGGTGGAAGGTTCCTGCGTGATAACCAAACTCTTTAGACAAGTCAATCATCATTGCCATTTCTTCCGCTTTGTAACAATGGTTATGGATCAAGATTTCACCATCTAGCACACCACGAAGCGTATCGAACTTGATATCACGTTTTGGTGCATCCGGATTCAAGCCAGCAGCATATTCGGCTTCGTACTGTTCCCAAGCGCGCTTATATTCACCAGCTTCAATCCAAGCTTCACGGTATCCTGCCATGTTACCCATGCGAGTATAAGGGGCAACACCTTTGGAGCCATATACACGCTTTGGATTCTCACCACATGCCATCTTTAATCCATATGGCGCATCTGGGAATTTCATTGCTTGCATTGTTGGTGCTGGCACATTCTTTAAGGTAACACCACGACCACCAAATAGGTTTGCAGAGCCAGGTAAGATTTGTAGCGTGGTGATCCCCCCTTCTCTAGCTCGGTTAAAGCCAGGATCTTGCGGCCATACAGAATGCTCAACCCATACTTGTGAAGTATTAGGATTAATCATTTCATTACCATCACTGTGCGATTCTACGCTTGGGCTGGGGTAAGCCCCTAAATGAGAGTGTACATCGATGATGCCAGGTGTTACCCATTTACCTTCAGCATCAATGGTAATATCTGCCGTGACAGATAGGTCTTTACCAACTTGCTTGATTTTACCGTCAACAATAAATACATCACCTTGTTCTATCTTTTCACCGGTTCCGGTCAGAACGGTTGCATTAGTGATTAGGGTTGATTGAGAAGGTACAGGCTTGTAAGTACTTGGGTATGGGTTTTTCTCTATGGTAACTTTTTCTTTTTGTGGGCCATTATCCTGACAGCCCATCAAAGCTGCGGCAATGCCAGCTACGACTATGGAGGGAGCAAATTTATACATTTTTTGTCATCTCTATTGTTTTTTTGTGACTTTAACTCATGCCATCGCACTTTACGCAATTATGAGCTTCAGTCACAAGTAATTACGACGAACGTCCGGATATTATAACGCATGTTGTCATCAGTGAGTAATTTGAAAAGGCTTAGCTGCCATTACAAAATGTAAATTAGCATCTATATTGACACGTTTTGACACACAAGTAGCAGATAAGAGGTAAATGTAAGAATGAGGTGTTAAATTATCGATAATAGTATTTTATAGCAAAAAAAGTTTCAACTATCTGTATCTTCAGAAATAAAATAATCCAATATTTTACATGCAGTTAGAATTCTTGTACACATTTGACATACTCTATTACATTCAGAATTACTTGGTTTACAGCATTACATGAAAACTTTCGCAATACTAATAACGTGTCCTAGAGATAGCCAAGGAGCTAATCATGAAACTGTTAAATTTAGTATGTGCAACCTCGCTTTTAGTAGTAGGAACAGCTTCTGCAGCAGATTTTGTTGCTGCGGATGATAGCAGAGCCACCAAAGTTTGTATGTCGGTTGTCAAAGACAATAGAATCCACCTGTTCCACACCATTAAAGATAACCACCTCAAAAAACGAGTTGTCGAGGAAAAACTACACTGTAATGATATGCCAATCGGTAAATTTGCAGCCACCTATGGATTCAACAAAGCCGCTGATTTCCTCGGTGTAGACAGCAGTACACGGACCAGCATCAAAGACATCGCTCAAATAGACCAAAAGACTATTTTTGTCTCAGGTTCAAAGTAGTCATGTCGACATGTTTGTAAACAAAAAAGCAAGGCGTAGCAATCCCTGACTACGCCTTTTTCTCTGTTCAACTATACGATTGCAGCCAACAACCCAAATAGACCACCGAAAACCCCACCCCACACAACTAACCAACCTAAGTGAGTCTTAATCATGGTTTGTACAATTTCCTTTACCATTTGCGGCGTTAGCTCATTAAGTCGCTCATCTACCGCTTTTTCAATGGTTTGATGTAAATCATCGCCAAGTAGGCCACTACTGAGTGACTCACCAATTGCAGCATCAAACTCTGGCTGTTCACCAAGCTCAACTATTGCTAATCGCATTTTCTCTATAAATGGTTCTCGCAACGGTTGTACAGCTTCAGTCCCACCAAACATCTGTAACATCGCGCCAAATTGAGACGCCTCAATCACACTTAACAAACGGTCGAACGCAGGATTTAAATCGACTTTATTAGCGATAGGCGCCAAGTCAAACTTTGGGTGCTCCTTGCCGAGAAACTTTTCTAGTTTTTCTTTACTAAAGAACTCGCTCAAGATGAGCTCTCGAATCGACGTTTTAAACGACTCGAATTTAAGCGTAATAACCCCTGAACCGTAGAGGAAAGGCACTTTCTCAAATAACATATGTACCGCTAACCAATTCGTCATTGCACCAGATAGTGCAAACAATCCAACCGAAAACAACACATCGTTTTCCAGTGCGAAGCCAGTACCGGTTAGCAGTATCGCCAGTAGATTGGTGATGATATTTTTATTCAATGTACTTCCCTTGGATAAAATGACAGACATGATATTTTATTTTTTTTAGAAAAAGGCCTCAAGTATTTGTGATCTTGAGAATTTCAACCATATTTTAGAGTAAGTGAATATGTTGGATCTAACTTATGTGGAACAAAGTCAACCAACAAATCTCTGAATCTCTCCATGACGCTTTTGAGTTTTCTTCGAAGCAAACCTTAAAAAGTTATGGGTCTAAAAAACTTTATAAGATTGCAGACGATACCCATCAATTTTTGGTCAAAGTAGCTCCTATTCAAGCTTTAGAGCGATTTGAGTGTGAAGCATCTAATCGTGAAAAGCTTATTCGCGACTCTGATTTCCTCGTGGCCGATACAATAACACTGGGTACGAGTGTTGAATTTTGTTTTATTGTACTGGAATGGTTAGAACTAGATCATCGCAATGAAAACTGGCTTGAGTGCGGTCAAAGCCTTGCTAAAATGCACCAACGTCATGAACAGGAAATGTACGGCCTAGAAGAAGACAATTACATTCATGAGCTGCCGCAACCAAATCAATGGCACAAAAAATGGGAAGTTTTTTTTGCTGAGGAAAGGATTGGTTGGCAACTACAACTGCTCGCTGAAAAAGGGATTATCCTCACTGATATCGACACATTTGTAGAGCAGCTTAAGCCACTTCTTCCGCACCAAGTTCAACCGTCTCTGGTTCACGGTAATTTTTGGCATGGTAACATTGGCTTTAGCCATCAAAAACCCGTGCTATTTTCCCCTGCTTGCTATTATGGTGATAGAGAAGTTGATATTGCGATGGCTTCGTTATTCGCTCCACTACCAGATGACTTCTATCGTGGTTACGAGTCTATCTATCCACTCGCAGAAAATTCACCTGAGCGTTTAGACATTTATCGCTTATATCCTCTTCTGGTGCAGGCAAACTTGTTTGCTGGCAAGTACATACGGGATGCGGCAGAACAAGTGCAAGCCCTGCTCAAATAACTGCCATATTTTCGTCACAATGCGCTATAGTTAAAAGGTATTTAGTTTGGCCAATTCAGGTGGAGGGCCAATGAAAAACCTATATCAACAACGTATTGAATGTCCGCATTGTGGACATCATATTTTTGTCAATCTTGATACAAGTGAAGGCGATCAGGACTACTACGAAGACTGTGCTGCTTGTTGCAATCCAATACACCTAAATATGCACTTAGACCAACTGCACAATAAGCTTGAACTTAGGGTTGATAGCGACGACGAACAAGTGTTTTAATCAAAGCAGAAACGCTATAGATTACGGGCAGCCCATTTGCGAGCTGCTTATCAAGTTGACACAACCTTAGCTAATGCTTTTGGTACCTGCAAATAGAGGTAAAGGGCGTTACTCGGGCAAGGTACTAGTTGTGCTTCAATAGAGTTTGCTTCTTCATGTAGTTTTCAACGGTATTAATAATCGTATAGGTTTGTTGGTCAACCTCTATATTCACAGTATCTCCCACACGCATCGTACCCAAATTGGTAAGCGCCAGCGTTTCAGGTATTAGGTGTAACCAAAAGCCGGTGTGATCAAGCTCCCCCATAGTCAAACTCGCACCATTTACCGCAATAAAGCCTTTGTACATAACATACTTATGCCACGTTTCTGACAATGCAACATGCATCCTACAGTTGCCTTCGTTGCGATGTATTTCACTGATATTCGCGCTTGTTTGAATATGCCCTGAAATTATATGACCGCCGAGTTCTGTACCAAATGTCATCGAGCGCTCAAAATTTACCTGTGACCCTCTTTGTACTTCACCTAGATTAGTGAGTCTCAATGTTTCATCAATCACATCAAAGCAAACTTGCCCTACCACATCATTTTCTGGCTGTTCGAAGTGCACCACCGTTAGGCAGCATCCGTTAATTGCTATGCTCGCACCCAAGGTCAGCTTATCGAGGTATTCAGCACCAACAGAAATAACTAATTTTAAAATATTATCGACCTGCTTCGCCGACACCACCGTCGCTTTTGTTTGAACAATTCCTGTAAACATATCTACCCTCTTAATTTATCCTTGAGATTGTAGCGAAATCGCACTAAGAGATGTACTTAATTTGTATTGAATATCCGACTAGATAAAAATAGTTGCGACTGCTAGCCGCAAAATTTTGCTAAAAACAAAGCACTAAAATAAACTAACGTTTTTACGCCTTAAGTAGTATCTCACCATGAATTTTTCAACTTGGGAAGCCAGGCGCTTGCTTCAACTTGCGATCCCCGTTTTTCTCGCTCAAGTTACTTTAGTCTTAATGACCGTCGTTGATACGATGATGGCAGGTCAAGTCAGTGCTGAAGACTTAGCTGCTCTTTCTATTGCGACGGGTGTTTGGAACCCTTTGATTTTTAGTTTACAAGGGATCTTACTTGCACTTACGAGTATTGTTGCGCATTGCCATGGTGCTAATGACACTGCAGGGATCAAACGATTTTTCCAGCAAAGCTTGTATCTTGCTTTAGCGCTTTTTACCGTCGGTTTGGTTTTAGCGAACTTTACTTCTATGGTTTTTTCAAATATTGGGGCAAGTGAGAATGTTCAGGCCCTCGCTCAAGGCTATATTGATTTTGTGAAATGGGGTCTCTTGGGCTTTTTGATCTTTACAGTATACCGCAATGTCACCGAAGGGGTTGGCCAAACAAAGCCTGCTTTTTACATCAGTATTGTTGGTCTTTGTATCAATGTCGCTGCTAACTATATTTTCATCTATGGTAAATTTGGCGCGCCAGCGCTTGGTAGTGCGGGTTGTGGCCTAGCTACATCTATCGTACTTTGGTCAATGGCAATTGCACAGTGGGTGTATAGCTTGAACAGTAAACACATAGATGGAAAGGACCTTATCAGCGGTTTTACCAAACCGAGTTTAACTATGATGAAATATGTTGCAGCACTTGGTTTCCCAATCGCACTGGCTACCTTCTTTGAGGTCACGCTATTTGCGTGCATTCCATTATTTATTGCAGATCTAGGTCCTATTTCCGTATCCGGTCACCAAATTGCAGCCAGCGTCACTACAATGCTGTTTATGATGCCATTAAGTTTGTCGATGGCTATTGCCATCCGGATCGGTAACCTAACTGGACAAGGAGCCTTAGACCAACTTAAGCTTTCGGTGAATACCGCGTTTCTTTTGGCCACCTTAATTGCTCTATTTGTCGCACTCATTACGTATATAGGAAGAGATCAGATTGTTTGGCTCTATACCAACAATACTGAAGTAGCCGCTCTTGCAACCAGCATTATGGTGCTGGCTTGTTTGTATCAATTGCCCGATGCATTACAAGTCTCGGCAAATGGTGTGTTAAGGGGGCTAAAATATACTAAGCCAATATCTTGGGTTACCTTTGTATCATATTGGCTAATTGGCTTTTCATTAGGCTATGTATTAGCAAAGACCGATTTAATAACGCCTGCAATGGGTCCTCAAGGCTTCTGGATTGGTATTATTATTGGCTTGAGTACGGCGGCAGTATTATTGGTGACATGCGTAAACAAACGGGTGAAATTTGAGATTAGTCAAGCGAATAGCTAGCACGCTATTACTTTTTACATTGGTCGGCTGCAGCAAGCAGCCGAGCGATATTGCTGTTGAATATCAACAACGTTTGGCGAGCGCAACTGACATAGAGGTGATACTCCCTGCGCCACTTTACAATCCGGAGGTACAAAAAATACCATTGCCGACAAGTGAGCTAACTATCTCTATGCTAGACATCGCGACCGCTGGACACTGCAAAGTCACAAATCTCATCGCTGCGCACAATAATCAATTAGGGAAAGTTAGTTACCCAAGTGAACGCTTGAAATACAACATCTTATTTATTCAGCAAGCGCCTCTCTGCATTCAGCACCCAAACACAAGCGGCGAGCTGCAACAAACATTAACTCATGCAGTACAGGAAAAGAAACAACAGCTTCCACGCCACTTTCTTCATATGATGACATTTGAAAGAGAGTTGGCAAGTTTGAGTTTGTTAATCGCTGAAGAAGTACCACTAGAGCTGCCAGCAGCCCACAGCAACATGCTAGAGGCCGTTAACGAGCTTGCAGAGCTGGCAGTAAACATGGATACGCCAGAAAATCTCAACCCAACCACACTCACACCCGCTTTAAAAGTGCTTTCTCAGCGATTTATCTCATCTTTGGTGACGAGCGTTCGTAAACAGACTCAGCTGAATAATGCGACTACACGCCAATTACAACAACTTAGGTTAAGAGATGGCCTTTGCAAAATCAGCGGAAATAAAAAGCAGGCACAGATCATAAACAATATCTTCAACAAGTATTATTTATCCATTCTTCAGCCGTATCAGGCAATGCTATCTCTTTCTACGGAAGAGTTGATCGCTGCCTGGCAGCCTATTCACCTATTGTATCAAAATAATAACCTTGCCGATCCGCTCACGCTTCAACAACACTTGGATAACCTTAAAGATTCTGCGAAAGCACATGTAAAATGGTGGCAAAAATTTTACGAGCTGTGTGAAATCCCTCCAGTATGAACAAAAAAAAGGCAAACAATCAAAAAATTACTGAAAGCCGCTTGATCCGTTAGCTGAGTCACTATATATTACAACGCGTTGACAGGCACAGACCTGAAAACAATTAATAAACGAATGTTATTGTACGACCGTAGCTCAGTTGGTTAGAGCACTACCTTGACATGGTAGGGGTCGGTGGTTCGAATCCACTCGGTCGTACCAAATCTTATAATACAACCGTAGCTCAGTTGGTTAGAGCACTACCTTGACATGGTAGGGGTCGGTGGTTCGAATCCACTCGGTTGTACCACTCCTAAATATTCAGTCTTATCTAATAAGAATCCATTCGATTGTACCAACCTTAGATCTAATTCAAATAAAGAAAAGCACTACCTACTCTCTATAACCCGTGCCAAGGGTCGATAATTCGGATCCACTCGGTTGTACCAACCTTAGATCTAATTAAAATAAAGAAAAAGCACTACCTACTCTCTATAACCCGTGCCAAAGCTCGATAATTCGGATCCACTCGGTTGTACCAACCTTAGATCTAATTAAAATAAAGAAAAAGCACTACCTACTCTCTATAACCCACCCCAAGGGTCGATAATTCGGATCCACTCAGTTGCAACCCTTCAAAAGTTATCTATATCTATCGCTATTTCTTAATCTACCAAGAAAAAAGTTGAAAATTCAAACTTTAGAGCTTTTAATGGAGCCTACTGTGAACTTCTTTGTCATTCCTTGACTCGCTGGAGCTACTAAGCGATAACCCAGTTTCTCGTAAAAGGCTGGCTCGTCTGCAATCATTGAAACATACGAGCCCGGCAAAACATTTGATGCTAAGTAACCATCAATATATTCCATTACTGTACGCCCTAATCCCTGCCCTTGATAAAGCGGATTGACGGCAACATCGACAATTTCAAAATTGCAACCTCCGTCTCCTACCACCCGGCCCATTGCCACAAGTTGTTCGTTATGTCGAATTGCAACCCCATATAATGAGTTAGGTAGTCCCCTTGTGGCTGCTTCTAGAGATTTTGCAGATAATCCAGCGGCTATTCGCAAATCACAATATTCCTCTGGGCAAGGTACTTTCTCTTCAATTTTGAACGTCAAAATAATCACTCCTCTAATCACTAAGAGTGATAGCATAACAACTGTATAAATAAACAGTCAACTAACTCTAACTATCACCTTCCCGAGGTTCTGGTTGTGTTCGAGAATATCGTGGGCTTGCTCAATTTCATCCCAATATAACTCCTTATATATTGGTATCTTCATTGTCTGATCCGGCAGGTCCGAGCCAAACTCATTCAGAAAATCTTTCACTAATTCCGTTTTATAGTCCAATGAGCGGTTTCTCAACGTACTTCCGTGCAAGTTAAACCTTTTCGCGAGTAACTTGGCAAAGTCTAGTTCTGTATATCTTCCGCCTAGCATAGCGAGCATCACACAGTGACAATCCATTGCTGCAACTCTTAGGTTCGCTCTGAGGTATTCACCACCAACTGGATCAAGAATGACATTTGCTTTCAAACCAAGCTTTTTCATTTCTTCAGCAAAATCACAGTCTAAATAATTAATAGTGTAATCCGCCCCCAGAGCCTTTGCGTACTTGGCCTTTTCCTTGCTACTTTGGGTCGTAATGACCGTTGCACCTAGCCTTTTTGCAATCCTTATGGCAGCACTGCCAACACCCGAAGCTCCGCCATGGCACAGTAAAATCCCATTAGAATTTAGCTGCCCAGTTCGCACAATCGCATCATAGGCCGTAAGATATACTTCTGCTAAGCCTGCCGCATAACTCAATGACAAGCCTTTGGTTAACGGCATGAGTAATTCACTTTGTGCAACCACGTACTCAGCATAGCCGCCTCCAGAGGTTAAACAGAACACTTGATCACCAAGTAAATATTCAAACTCAGGAGACGCCACTTGAACTATCGTTCCAGACACTTCCAGACCCAATATCTCACTATCGCCTTCAGGCGCAGGGTATTTCCCTTGCTTTTGCAAAATGTCTGCTCTATTAACCCCAAACGCATGCACTTTGATTAGCACTTGCTTTGCACTCAATGTTGGTGTTTCAGTGTACTGGATTTGAAGCTGAGAAGATGCGTGACTGATATAACGCATCTTCTTTGGGATCACTGAACTTTTTTCCATACTTCCTTCTCGACGAACTTACCATCTTCATACAGTTCATGATGCCATAAATTACCATCAATCTTGTAGCTGAATGACATCGTTCGACCAAGTAAGGAAGTAACATTTCCATATTCATAGGTTTCGATAAATCTATCTCCCTCTATTTTGTAACTCCCTCCACCAGCGTATTTAAACTTTCCTTCACTTTGCGTAATGTAGCTGTGGTGAGCCTCAGTAATTAACTTTATCGACGTCAAGCTAGGCGCTTGCGCTGAGACAATGCCATCTGTGGTGGCATATTTTCCCTCAACAAATTCCCAAGTACCTAAAAGTGGGTTTGCCAAAGCAATTGGACTCAATAACAATAAACTAAGTGCGGTGACTTTCATCTTATTTCCCTTTAACGTTGTTTTATTCAGTTTTACACAATCACCCAACCAGGTCAGTTGAGATAATCTCAACATCAAGAATGAAATAATGCGTTCTCAGGTCTATTTACAAAGTAACCATTGTAGAGAAAATAATGAAATTATTAATGTTTATACTGTTGTTTGGCTTAATTGCATCCACTCAGGCAACCGAAATTGAAATCGAATATAAGAGCTGGATCAGTCGCAGTGATAGACAACATGTGGAAACTTGGCTAAAACACGGTGTTAAAGCAACAGAGCGTTCCTTGGGAATATTACAACAATATACACTTCCATTTATCATTGAACCGAGCTTATTCGCATCTGAGCCTGTGCCATGGGCCACGGTTCAACGTGGCAAACCCGACGCTGTTCTACTCCAAATCAAACGATTTACCTCAAGCCGAGTGTTGATTAAAGATTGGACCTTGTACCATGAAATTGCTCACCTTTATCACCCGTTGCTTGACCACTCAGATTTCTGGCTTGCAGAGGGGCTTGCTACCTATTTACAAAATGTCATTATGCTAGAGAACGATATTTTTAATGTTGCAGAGTTTCGTACAAGATTAATCTCAGGGCTCAGCCGAGGCGCAAAAAATACGCGAATGAATAAAGGAGCACTTAAAACAGTGAGCGAACAAATGTGGTCATTAAACGCACAACAAAGAGTCTATTGGAGTGGGGTTGCATTCTTTATTGAAGCAGAAATTGCACTGCAGGATACGGGCAATAAGAACACAATCAGAACGCTTATCTCCTCATTTCAGCAGTGTTGTAAAGGCAGTGTAATATCGGGAGACCGTAACAGTGGACGTTTATTTATTGCGAGTCTAGATAAACTATCCAAAACCACCATATTTTCCAATCTATATGCCAACTATAAACAGCGGAAGGACTTCCCTGACCTAAGTAAGGCTCAAATCTACAGTCTGCAGCCATTAAGATAAGGTGTTGTATAAAATCCTTTCATTATCATGCCTATCCGCTATAAATATTAACAAGGCGTAGAATCCTAAGCTTGTTTGGTTTGCTGCTTTTCTGACTCAATAGCGGTTGTCATCGCACCAAGTAACTCAGTTAGCTGCACTTCAACACACTCTAGTTGTTTATTCTTCAGCTTAACATCCAACTCGTTTGCAATTTTATGAATATCAATACAATCAAACATCGCAGCAGTACCTTTAATCGCATGAACTGTTCTTGCTAACGCATCGTAGTCCTGATACTTAGCTTGATTCTTTATCTGAATGATTTGCTCATGCAACCCAGAAATATACTGTTGTTTTAACTGATAAAATTCGGCTTCAGGAAGATCAACTTCCTCGTCGACTTGGATATCCAAATAATAGGCTACCTTTTGACTGAACACGACTCTATCAATAGGTTTTGCAAGATGATCACTAAATCCAAGTTTTAAGTAACGCTCAATTTCATGCTGCATGGTGTTGGCAGTTAATGCAATCACAGGCGTGCTACACCCTGTTGCCTGAATAAAGCTAAACGCCTGCTCACCATCCATTACAGGCATTTGGATATCCATTAATATCAAATCGAAATCACCATCTAGTACCGCCTGTACCGCTAGCTGACCATTTTCAACCGCCGTCACAGATAAACCCATACGCTCTAAAATACGCTTAATAAGCTTACTATTGTCTGTGTTATCTTCAGCTAATAACACCTCACCTTTAAGCTCTTGATTTATTTCATCAGGTATTGTGCCTTGTTCACGAACATCACCAATTTGAGCGAGACTTTGCACCCACTTTGTTTTCTCGGTGGTATATAGGCCAACAGTAAGAGTAAAGGCAGTACCTGAGCCTACCTCACTTTCTACCGAAATATCACCATCTAACTTTCTCGCTAAGCTTTTGGAGATATTTAGTCCAAGCCCTGTCCCACCATATTTCCTTGATGTGGAAGAGTCAGCTTGATAAAACGCGCTAAATAATTCTTTTTGTTCGTCCGCTGTCATTCCTATCCCGGTATCTCGCACTGTAATCATGAGACGCTCGTTTTGACACGCCACATCAATCGAGATTTTACCAACCGTCGTGAACTTCATTGCGTTAGATGTGAGATTTAGTAATATCTGTCGCAAACGAGTGGGATCAATAACCACAAAATCAGGCAGCGGAAAATGATAATTCAGCGCAAACTCCAGTCCTTTATCTCTAATTTGCTTACCCAATAATGAATCGACATGCGCAATCGCTTGAAAAAGGTTTGACTCCACCAACTCAACTTCTAGTTTATTGGCCTCAATTTTAGACATATCCAGAATATCATTAATTAGCCCAAGTACATGACGTGAGTTTTGCAAAATAACGGAGATAGCGTGATTACGCTCATGTGGCTTAATATCTCCGAGCATAATGCCATCAGCATAGCCAATAATTGACGTCATTGGTGTTCTTATTTCATGACTCATGTTTGCCAAAAATCGACTTTTTGCCTCACTAGCATCTCTAAGCTCTGAGGCCACCTGCTCTAACTCATAGGTCCGCTTTAACACCTTTGCTTCAAGGTTTTTATTGAGCTCTATATTTTCTTCACTGGTAATTCTAAACTTGTCCGCAACTGCGAAGGCCAGCAGTAATGCATCAAGCGCAGTACCTATTAGACCGTAAAGATATAAGTTACTCGACGATTCAGGCAGCAAACTTAAGTTCGTTAAATTACCCACCATATTGGGGATCGCCATTGCAATATATGCCATTACAAAATAACGAGCGGGCTTAAATCCTTCAGTCCAACGCGTAATACCAACAAATAGTCCGAAGCAAAGCGCTAACCCCGTTACTAAAGTCGCCCAAATAAAACCAAAGCCAGGGAAAAGAATACAAAACGGTAGTCCAAGCGCAGCTATCACACCAAGCCAAATAGAAATCGACACATAGTTTGGATGAACGTCCTTGAGTTTTAGAAGATGGATATAAAATAACGCGTTAGTTAATGGCGCAAGCGCAAAACCTAACCAATGTAAGTTTGCAGAGTAAAACCCAAATAACTCGTCGGGAATATGAAAAAAATGGCTCCACGCAAATACCCACACACAAGTGAATAATGCGTAATAAAAATGAGTGATATCTTTAGAGCCGATGTAGATTAATAAGTTATACAGCCCCAAAACAATGCCGACACCAAAACAAAGCGTCATAATAAGATTTTCATAGACCACTTCCTGCTGAAAGTCTCTAAGAGGCTCAATGGTCAACTTTACCGGGGTGTAAAAGAAATCACTCTCGAAGAGAGTAACGATATAATAATCTTGACTAGGCTCTAACGTGACTTGATTGCCATAATGAAATGCAAATTCATTTTCGACCTTACCCCCAGAGAAAACTCGCAAGACTGTTTCCGGTGTATATATCCTCGACTCAACTTTGCTTAATACCGTATTGTATGGATAAAGCACAAATTCATTTAAGGGTGTTTCATTTCTGACTTTAGTAACCAAGAAATAACGACCAGAAAACAGCGCTCTGTTTTTTAGTGGTTCATGAATAGATTCCCACGCACTCAATTCAGCCCAGTTTTGAGGAAATCTTGTACTAGAATTTGCCTCATAAGCCTTTCCAACATGGTGTAAATTTTGATATTGCCAAGGCTGCGTCAATTTCAACACAGCCTGATCTGCATAGGCAAAACTAGAAACCAGAATTATGCTGAAAATGATCAGGAGTAAACGCATTCTAGCCTGTTACCTCAGTAAAGTTACCTGTGATTCGGTATTGTATCTGCAAGTTTTCAACCCCCAAGTCAGGTGACTTATACGTATAATGATTAAGCAAAATCAAAATCGATATGTTACATCCATGCCTACTCTTCTTCCCTCACCTTTAAAGTCTTCTAACATTCCCAAAAAACTACTCAGGTCAAATTTAAGGTGGCTATACTCTTTATCTAGAAGATTTTTACCCCAAATACCTAACTGCCAGTCTCTATACTCCAGCTGTAGATTAGCATTCCAAAGCATATAACTGGGTTGCTTAGCATACGGAGATTCGTTTTGGTCAAAGTAATATTCGCTTTGATAATCAAATGCTATTCTACTTTTTATACTAACTTCATCCCAATTAAATGCATAATTTATTTGCCCAGAGATATTCCATTCGGATGTAAACGGTAAACGATTGTCGGTCAATACAACGCCAACTGGATCGATAAACTCCTCAAAGTTAGCTTCAGGTATATACCCTACATCTAAGCCTATCTGAGTTTGCTCCGATAGATACCAAGTATTTTCTATCTCAGCACCATAGATTTTGGACTTACCTACGTTTTCAAGTAACTGATAAGGCGGCGCTCCAGGTACTTCTGAAGCCTGATTCATAAATACCTGTTGATCTTTATAATCATAGTAAAAAGCAGCCAAGTTTGTACGAAGTTTAAGGTCATTAAATAACAGCTTAGCGCCTACTTCATGAGCGATTAGTTCTTCAGGGCCATAACTTGCCTGTATCGCGGCATCCTTCGAAATAAGGAAGCCACCGTTATAGCCGCCGCTTTTTACACCATTAGATAAACTATAATAAACACTTTTATCCGATTTAACTTTATGGATAACCGACAATTTTCCAGACAAATTACTATCGGACTCTTTTCCCTCAATGTCGTAGGCAGGAACTAAAATGCCAGCGAGATTACCTCCAAAAGGCACGTTTAAATAGGAAAAAGAGTCATACTTCACATCTTCATCGCTATATCTTACTCCTACGAGTACATCTGTATGCTCACTAACTTCATATTCATATTGACCAAATAAGGCCACTGATTTTACTTTAATATCATTATCATAGAAAAAGGTCGTCGCACTTGCACCATTAGGGGTTCCCCTAAAATCACGTAATAAGTCATTAAAATTATCTTGATAAATACGCTCTTCTAGTTGAAATAAACCTACCGTTAGAAAGCCGGTCTCCATACTTTGCTCAAACCTAAGCTCATTCACCAGCTTTTCATTTTTAAGCCCTAACTCACCTTCACATAATGAAAATGGACTTCCATCACAATTAAATCCATGTATCCTATCTAAGCGATTGAAAGCCCCAAGATAAATAAGTTGAGACCGGTCATCCAGTGCATACGCGACCTCTGTTGTAACGCCTTTGCTTATACTGTGATGTTTTTGATAATTATTGACCCGTACAGCCCAAAAATCGTCACTGCCAATATTAAAGCCAAGCGCATCAACGCAGTTGCTAGTGCCCGCTTGGGCTGGAGAACATAATGAACCATCCAAAGGGTTTGAGAATAATCCGATATTCCCGACCGGCTGAACCAGTCCATTCCAATGGCCATAATCTAATTTCACAAAAATACTGAACTTATCAAACTCGCCAAAATAACTTAGTCGAACATCATTTTGCTCCATATACGCCTCAGGAGCGTCAGGCTGTAAGTTATACGTTGTGTACTCATAGTTATTGTGGCTAGCTGCAAGTCGCACCGCGCTATTTTGATCTAGGCTATAATTGAGCGTCGCACGAGCTCTTGATAAAGAGTCAGAACCGACCCCTACACTGACAGAAGCAAAATCACCATCTGTTGGGCGCGCCGTGCGCACTAAAATTGCCCCCCCAGTGGTATTTCTACCAAAAAGTGTACCTTGTGGACCTTTCAACACTTCAACTTGTTCAACATCAAACAAGTTAATGATTTGATTATTCGCAGACCCAACAGATATACCATCTAAATACACCCCAACCGGAGAAGTGTTAGCCGTGTTATAATCGACAAGTCCGACACCTCGAATGCTGACCGCAGGGGGCGTACCCTCAGCTGCATTTTGACTGATTTTTACATTCGCAACTAAACTACCTAGTTCGGTCGTATCTTTCAGCGCCGCGTCAGTGATGACTTGTCCGGATATGGGTTTAATAGCGATAGCAACATCATTGATAGATTGCTTTCTTTTTTGAGCGTAGACCTCAATGACTTCGATTTCTTCTTCGACTTGTGCTGATGCTTCCATCGAGACTGCTAAGAGTAATGTTAGTGTTATCGTATTTAACAGCACATTTGGATGTGGCATAGTTTGAATCCCGAGCTATATCATGCAATTGCACTATCAGTATAGCTGAATTAAAAAGACCCCCAAACAAATGAACCCGATTACCTTTTTAAGGTTCAAGTTATCGTTCATGATACATACAAATTATACCAAGGTGGAATTTGAGCCCTGCAAATTGCAGGGCGTAGAATATAGGTTAAGCTAATACAGTTGTACAACTAACGGTTCAAAAATCAAGCGTTCGTTTAGCGCCTAAAGTGTAATAACTCGGTTATTTAAACGGCTCAAACCCTGATTCTCCACTAATGTTTTGAGGATATCCGGTGATGGCTCTACTCGTTTGCATGCCAGCCATCACAGCAGCTTCAACACAACCTGCATTGACACCGGTTTTAATCCAATCTCCAGTAATGTAGAGGTTATTGAATATGCAGCCGTCCGTAGGCAGTCGAAATTGACTGCTATCAACAACACTTAAGACATAACGCTCACTGGGGTCGACATTCACCCTCCAATACTGAGTGTTGAACCTAACTTCACCTTCGTTATTATCAACATCAAACAATACGTTCCAGTCGAAGTCGTTACCATGATAAGCCTCTGGCCACAGTGGCTGCATCTGTAATCTAAGTTTTTGCAATGCGTTTTCTTTTACCTGAGCTTTCATGCGCTCAGGAAACTCATGATCGCTCGGAGGTGGATAATCTGCGCAGGTAAAAGCACTACAAAAGTAGGCAATGTTATTTGGCTGTGTATTTGGCCAATCTTCAACCTCAATTAAATTAGACATCGCGGCCCAAGTGTCAAAAGGTTGAGAAAATGCGCTTAATATTGGTGGCTCATTACTACCAAAAGGATCGTGAAAACCCAGTTCACTGTCAGTTTTAGTAAGCCACAACTGTAATGCTTGAGTCGCAACAGTTTTGACCTTTTCAGCTTGCAACTTTAAGCCGTTATCTTTAGCCAATAATTGCTGACAAAGTGGCTCAAGACTTGCCACTGAGATCCCAAAAATCACTAAATCGAAATCAGTACCTTTATTTAGTGTTTTTCTCGGTAACCTCTGTCCAAATGCTTGTTGGTAAACCGCCTCCCAATTAGACCAGTAAGACTCTAGGTTAATCTCATGTTCTTTAAGTAGTGCCACTTGCTGCGGGTCAATTTGTTGCCACAGTGGCGAGCTTGGCCAACATGGCAAGTCTTTGACTAATTCCAGAGGCTCGTAACTTTGCGTCTCTTTTAGTTTAACCTGTTGAATTAATTGAATGCTATCAACATAATGACCATCATCATCCTGTGTACAGTGTAACGATTCAACCTGATGAAAAAACGCAAACTGAACGCCTCGATGTTTGAGCAGCTCATAAATAGGAGAGAAAATAATATCTCCCATTCCCGCTTGCATTTTCCACATCACACCACCGCGATAACACAGCATAATCCTAAGCATGGCCAAAGCCGCAACTCCAGCTTCAACATTCGGCTTTTTAAAATCACCGTTCTCATAGCCAAAAACGAGATCATAAAAGCCGCGGACTGGTGCAGACTCCACAGACAGCAATTCATTTGCGCCATTGCGCTTGAGCCACTGTTTAAAATCGTATTGATCAAGATAACCAAACCCTCGTGAATAGACTTTGTCTCGGAGCATGCCAATGGTCATCGCAACACCTAAATCTATGCATATATATAGTCGTCTAATGACAGGGTTGTCATCAATTAAGTCATTTACTTCAGACTGCAACCAGCGCCTAATTTTTCGAACCATATACCAAACAACTAAGTGATCTTTCTTATTTTCTAAACGATGATCAGCTTCACGTACCGTTAGAAAATTACTAAGTTGCCTTATTAACAGCTTTGGTGTGGATACGACCTCTTGGGCTTGATTTTCTGCGTCATCAAATAGAGCTCTAGCCTTTTCTTCTACACTATCAAAAAAGCTTTTAACTTCCTGTCCCAAGTGAGCAAGCAGCGTTTTGTCTCTTTCTTTTTTAGTTTTGAGTTGTGTGGATTTGTGGGTTTTCTCAACTTCGCATTCCAAATCATCAACCCACTTGTGTAGCCAAGCCGCAAGTAATTTTAAAATCTGCCAAAAATGTAAATCGAGTGTGCCATCTGCTGGATTACCTGGGATCTCAGGGAAATCTACTGACCAAGTTTGCCATTGCTGATCAATATATTCTTGCAACACCACCAAACTATGTGGTTTTAGCGCTTGTTGCCAAGTGTGAATGGGGATATCACTTGAGCGCTCAAGCTTATTATAAACGGTCTCTATTGCCCTAAAAGAATTGACATAGGCACCAAACCAAACGTGAAGACCGTGCTCCTCAATACGTTCGCCGTATTCAGCATTACGACCACTCGCCCCTTTGCCTCCCAAGCGCCAACCTTGCTGATAAACGGTAATATCATAGCGCTCTTGCCAATCGTCTTGTTCAGTCATGTATACCGCAGCAGTCATTGCCGAAACACCGCCGCCAAGTATTGCTACTTTTTGTTTACTCATAAACCTTCCTTTTTCTAACCTGTTGACGAGCAACATCTAAAGCCACATAGGAAGACAACTAAACATGCAAATATCGCTTTAGTAAAAAATCGTGTTTTTTATGCCACAAATACACTAACGATGGAGATTAGCCATACTCTGAGCACTGGAAACAATTTCTTCCACTCCTGCCTGATCGAAGTCCATTTTCACAAAGTAAGGTAGTTTGACCTCGCTTTTGCCTATTGGAATGCCAAACATTTTATCCAGTGGAAACGCATCCATTCGTTGTAGATTCAAGCTTAAATCATCTTTGATAAAGCCAATTTTGTGGATTTTCTTCACCTCTGAAGGGGAATGCACCACTGCCGAATATACAGACTTCTCGGCATGACCATCTGGAAACTGCTTAAATAATATTTGATCCATTTGCGGGTGGGTAAACCCTGATAAGAACTGCTTAAGAAATTGGCTATCGACGTTTAAATCAGACACTGAATCTTTGAAAAGCTCAGCAATTTCTTCACCCACTTCCAACACTTCTTTTAACCACGACTCCCCATCATCCTCGGGTTCAATGGATAACAATTCATGCCATGCCATTTTGACGTTGGGATCAAATTCCTTAAAGGTCTCCAGAGAGAGGGAAAAGCTCAGTGGGTCACCAAAGTTATCAGGCATTTCGTAGCGACATAAATATTTGTTGTAGCCCCATATTTCTCGACCATTTATCAGCGCGTTAATGTTATTGACCGAGATAAATGCTGGATACCAATATAGATGTTCTGCCTTTAACGTTTCGAGATTGACTTGCAGAATTGGCAACCAGATGATGACATCGGTTTCTTGCATATATCCATAGTTACTAAATGGCGGCACTTTTGACGCGATATTTTCAATATCTGTAAATGTCAATAAGCACCAATCGGTTAGGGCCCTGAATACAAATTCACTACTAGAAACCGAATTAAGCGTTTTATCAACATAGGTTTGGATTGTTGATTTTTTTCCTTTGACAAAAAAGCCATACATTTGTGCATTTAGCATTCTGCATGGAGGTTTGGCGATCGGATTACTATAAAAATGTTGATAATCAGGCAACTCGGGATACATCTTTCACTCCTTAAAGTATGATAAGTTAGTGTTTAGTGTAGTTCGCTCAAGCCGCTTTTGCGTATGTTGTTATGAAAACTCCGCTTCTTGTTGCACAACCTCAAAATAGTTACGCGCTTCTCGCTGGCAAAAATACTGATAATGCGAGTATGCGTACTCGTCATAGTTACCCGAAAGCTTGTTCATAAAACCGTGTAAATACCGCGTTCGGATACAATTCAACCCTTTTTTATCTTTTAACTGCTCAATGACGGGCTCAACGTCAAAATGAGATTCAACTTGAGCAAAGAAGATAGACACATCGCAGCTGGGCTTAATATTTAGATGGTTACGTATTTGGCTGGGATAAAATGCAATAAGTTGCTCGACAGAGTGAGATGCACCTTGTTCAGACAATGCAACCCACGCAGCAGCTCCGCCTGCACTAAAGCCAATAATAAGTTTTGGTTTGTATTCAGAAATCGCTGCTGATATTTTATCAGCATATAAACGATGACCACACTGAGCCAAAAACAGCTCATAACAATCCGACTCTGAGACACTATTTGGTTCTTCTATAAATGGTGAAAGCACCTGCACGTCACTTCCAAGCGATTTAGCAAAACGATCAATATGATCCGTATGACCGAAAATATCGGTAACTATTAATATAGCCATAGGTTTTCCTTATTAATAATTTATCGTTATTGGCTTTTATGACTTTCCTTGCCATGTGGCCTTATCTACTCATATTTGGATTAACGCACTGCAATCAAACTCTATATTCAATCGCTTAACTGAGCTTTGCTAGCATGCTTTTACCCAAAACTAAAACTTCTTTTAAAGCTAGCATACCGCCAACCTCTGTAAACATTAAATACAAATTAAATAAACATTAATTTAATCATCAACATCGCAAACAATGCTAAGCTTATTGTATGTTCAGCAAGAGTGACCCAATTTGATCAAAATCATCTTACTCCTCTTCATTGCCTTTCAATCCAGTTTTGTATTTGCAAAACAAATAACTTGGATTGCGATAGATTTCGCGCCTTATTATATCCTTGCTGACGATTTGGAAGGGCAAGGACGAGACGAGTTATTGATAAAACTCATTCAACAACAGATGCCCGATTACACTTTTAATTATAAAGTATTCCCCGCATCTAGGGCCATACATGAGCTCTCTAATTTCAACAACCAATATTGTATGATCTCCCTCTATAAAACAGTCGAGCGGCAAAGACATATCGCTTTTAGTGAAGAGTATTCCACTATCGGATTATCAACCTCTGCCGCACTAAGGAAAGATGTTGCACAGTCACTTGGCATTACCAACAGCGCAATTGATTTGGAAAAACTCGTAACTGAGCACGGACTAACTGTAGGTGTCGCGGCAAATCGATCGTTTGGCCATGAAATTGATGCGTTATTGGCGAGTTTGCCTTCCAAGCAAGTGCTCATAAGACCAGGAAGAGATACGTTAGAGAGTTTGACTATCATGCTACTTAAAAAAAGAGTCGATGTGATACTTGGATACCCAAGCGAACACCACTACCACAAATTGCATGTTGATAAGCAAGATGAATTGACACAAGTCAGATTGAGTATCGCCTCGCAGATAACAGCTGGATATGCGGGCTGTAATAACAATGCGATTGGTAAGGAACAGATAGCTGCAATTAGCGAAGCGTTAAAACAAGCCCATAAAAACGAACAGTTTAGACTGGCTATGTCTCGTTGGTTACCAGAGCAGTTTCAGCCACAGCTAGCTAGTATCTTTAGAAACTAACTTTCTAAAACTGATATTGCGCTTGAAAAGTGGGCTCCTCTTAGAATATAAAGCGCAGCACCACGTATGTAGTAACACGTGGTGCTAGCAGAGATTATTTACGAATACCTTCTAAGTGCAAACCAATGGTAACGTGTGTTGATGCAGGGCCTAGATCATAGTCGATGTCATAATCAGCAAGTTTTAACTGAGTTTCACCTTCAAAGCCAACTCGGTAGCCGCCCCATGGATCTTTACCTTCACCCACTTTTTTAACATCAAACTCGATATGCTTTGTTACCCCATTGAGTGTAAAGCTTCCTTTCACCTTCGCATTTGTATCATCGCTAAAAGTAATCGAGTTACTCTTAAAAGTCGCCTTTGGGTTTGCTTTTACGTTTAAAAAATCATTACCGCGCAAATGTTTATCACGCTCTGCATGATTCGAGTCGATAGAATCAGTATCGATCACTACATTGATTTTCGATGCATTTGGATTTTTTGCATCATAGCTGAAGTCGCCTTCAAAGCTATTAAATCGGCCATGCAACCAGCTGTATCCTAAATGTTTAATTTTAAAGTTTACAAAGGCATGTGCACCCTTTGTATCAATTACATAATCCGCAGCATTTACTCCGGCCGATAAGGTCATAGCTGCCATGCTTAATGCAATGATTGTTTTTTTCATGTTTTAATCCTCAACTTTTGTAGCGTTTGGTACCTTGAGCATTCGAACTAAGGTACGATCTTTATTAATAAAGTGGTGTTTTAGCGCTCCCACAATGTGCAGCGCCACTAATCCAATGAGCCCCCAAGCAATATATAAATGCACAGTGCCTGCAATATCACTTTGTTCATCAAACAGCTCCCCAATACCTGGAACAGAAAACCAGTTGAACACCTCTATTGCTCTACCATCTGAGGTAGAAATTAAGTAACCTGTGACAAACAGCCCAAACAAACCTAAATACAAAACGACGTGAACGACATGTGCTATTGTGTTTTGCAATTTGTCCATGGGAGTGGCTTCGCTTTCGGGTTTCACGCTAGGGTTGGCAACCTTCCAAATCAGTCTAAGTACTATCAAAGCTGCTAGCAGTATTCCTATGCTTTTGTGAATATGTAAGCCATCACGGTAGAAAGGATCGTAATAACTGAGTTCGACCATGTACAATCCAAGGCCAAACATGCCAAATACCACAAGCGCACTGAGCCAGTGAAAGAGGATGGCTAACAAACCATAGTTTTGTGATGTATTTTTAAACATAATATTCAGCTAATAAAACTCATTCTCAATAAGAGTAAGCTTATACGCTAAAAGTTCAGAGAGAAAGCCATAAATTTAGCGTCAGATTGTGCATATATGCACACAAAAAAGGCGCTTCATAATACAAGCGCCTTGAGTCGGGGGGAGTGTAAACTAATTTTTATAGAAGTAGCTGTCCTTCGTGATGCTAATATTGGCATCTTGTTGCGACTCTATAGTGAATTGGATTGGAGTGCGCTTACCTTTAAGCTCATAGCCATCAGCGGTCACTGTTACTGGGATTAACGCCATGTCGCCGCCAGCGATATGCGTTGTGATTGGAGCTGTAAGTTTCGCATCTGGCAGTCCCTTTAAGCTCACGGTGTAAGTTAAATCGTGCTGTGTTTTGTTTATTACACTTAAGGTGTATGGGTTCTCGACTAACCCCTCATAATTAACACGATAAAGCGCATTACGGTCGCGAATGACAGAAGCTTCTATTGGTGTTCGATTGAATGCCCAAATCACCATAGTGACTACTATCAATACGGTAATAGCACCATAGCCTACTATTTTTAACCTAAACGGATTGGATTTTTTACCCGCTTGCTGATGCTCACTTTGATACTTAATCAAATCTGGCTGATAGCCGAATTTATTCATCGTTTCGTTGCACGCATCAATACATAAACCACAGTTAATGCATTCGTATTGCAAGCCATTACGAATATCAATACCAGCGGGGCACACTTCAACACATAAATTACAGTCTACACAGTCGCCGAGCCCCAGCTGTTTTGGGTCTTCTTTGCGTTTACGACGACCCCTATTTTCACCACGTTCGCTATCATAAGTGACGACTAACGTATCTTTGTCAAACATCACCGATTGGAAACGAGAATATGGACATGCCACAGTACACATTTTCTCTCGTAGAAAGCCCGCGTTTCCATAGGTACAAAGTGCGAACAAAAATACCCAGAAGGAAGTAAGGCCAGTCCACTCAAGCGTAAACATGTCTAGATACAGCTCTTTTGCAGGTATAAAATAGGCCATAAATGAAGTGGCAGTAAACACCGAAATTATCAACCAAATAGCGTGTTTGGCCGTTTTCTTCGCGACTTTTTTGCTATCCCAGTTTGATTTGTCCAACTTTATTCTTTGGTTGCGAGTCCCCTCCACTCGGTGCTCAACCCAAGTGAACATCAGCATCCAAATTGTTTGTGGGCAAGTATAACCACACCACACGCGACCCAGCCAAGTCGTGACAAAGAATAAAGCAAAGGCACCCACCATGAAAATCCAGGCTAGAATCATAAAGTCTTGAGGGAGAAAGGTGGCACCAAATATCCTAAATTGCTGCTTACCAAAATCAAGCAAGATGGCCTGCTGCTCGTTGTACGGGATCCAAGGAATGAGAACGAAAGTTAACATTAAAAACCAGCCAAGGTTTCTTCTTATTTTTTGGAAAAAACCTTTTTGCTCTCTGACGTAAATAGGCCCTTCTTGTTTATAGGGCTTAATGATCATGTCTTCTTCTTTGATATCAAACTTCATGTTATTTGCTACATTGGTAATACACAAGTTTGATATTGCAACTTTCAGACCAATCTGAAAGTTTATAACGTTTTGATTTTTATTGTATTTATTTTTCTTATATTTTCAACATCGCGAAATATCACGAATAGGCGCGAAATATCACGAAAGCTTAGCAATTTTTAGTTTTTTCATTTTCGACCTTAGCGTACTTTCGGGTAGTCCTAACTTATCAGCCGCCCCGTTGCTGCCAGCGATCTTCCAGTTACTTATTTCTAGCACTCTTAATATGTGTTCAGCTTCCGCCTGCGCTAAAGTCAGTTCACCGTTTTCAGATTTATGCTGCTCAGTAGCGTTAAGTGCTTGAGATAAATCAATTAAACGACCTTTAGATAATATCGCTTCGCGCTCCAACACGTTTTGGAGTTCTCGAATATTGCCTGGCCAATCATAACGCTGTAACGCATGAATAGCCTTTTTAGAGATCCCGCGTAGTTGCTTGCCCAGCTTTTTGTTGAGCTGCACGATGAGATTGTTGGCCAATACGGGTATATCCTCTATACGCTCCCTTAGTGCAGGCACTCGAATAGGAAAAACGTTTAAACGATAATATAAATCCATTCTAAACTCCCCACCCTCGACCATTTTCCATAAATCTCTGTTGGTCGCTGCGACTATCCGTATATCTACTTGAATCGACTTACTTCCCCCTACACGCTCAAACTCTCGCTCTTGTAATACACGTAATAACTTGCTTTGCGCTTCTAGCGGTAACTCACCAATTTCATCTAAAAATATGGTCCCTTTATCCGCCAACTCAAAACGTCCTTTACGTCTTTCATTCGCTCCAGTAAATGATCCTTTTTCATGTCCAAACAATTCAGATTCAATCAAGGTTGGTGAAAAAGCAGCGCAATTTACTTTAACGAAAGGTTGCGATGAGCGCTCACTAAGACGATGCAGATTTCTAGCAACAAGCTCTTTACCCGTGCCGTTTTCTCCTAAAACCAATACCGTACTGTCAGTCTGACTAACCAGTTCTAGCTGCGCCAACATAGCCTGAAATATTGCGCTACTACCCACCAAACCCGAGTCTTGCCAATTTTCATTTAATGTCTCTAGCAGATAGGCATTTTCATCTTTAAGTTGCTCAGTCAGTACTTGAACTTTATTCAGCGCCTCTCTTAGTGCATTTTCAGTTTTGTGCTGTTGCGACACATCGCGAAATATCGCGACTGCACCGATAATTTGCTGATCTTTAAAGATTGGGGTTGAGGTATATTCCACAGGAAAACAACTCCCATCCTTCCGCCAGAACACCTCATTGGTTACCTGTCGTGTTTTACCATCAAACATTGTTTTGTAGATGTTACATTCATCAGCAGGGTAATCACTCCCATCAGCATGACTATGATGATGGTACTGATGTATTTTTTTCCCCAAAAGCTCATCACTTTGCCACCCAGTCATACGCTCTGCGGCCGGGTTTACAAAAACAGCGTTACCAGAAAGGTCAAAACCATAGATCCCCTCTCCAACCGCATTCAATAATAATTTAGGGTCCGCCAAAAAGTGTTTGATAATAGACATAGCAATCCTCGCGATATTTCGCGAGCATTATATAACTATAGTCTTTTACTGTCAGCCATGAGTTTTGCTTAATAACCTGAACCCGGGATAAGAAGTGAGTTAATCCACTAAAATATCCAAGTTCAAAAGTGTAATATCACTCTAGCCAGAAGTTATTTCTTAATACAAGGCAAATTTGTGCGTCAATAGCTGGCCTATTGCAAGCAAATTTAACGCAGTAGCCGAGTTCAGGTTGAATAATCAGCATCGTCACAACAAATATGCATTTTTCACTCATGAAAGTGTAAAATGTGATAAAGCTTTCAAATTGAGTAACTGCGTGGACAAATCAACTTATATTCCCAGCGCGTTTCTAGACGACATAAAAACCTACTTACCAGATCACCTTAGCATCGAAGACTTTATAGATAAGTGCCAGTCTCCTTTACGCCGAGCAGTCAGAGTCAACACCCTAAAAATGTCTATCACTGAATTCTTAGCCTACTGCGAAAAAAGTGATTGGCAGGCAGAACCGATCCCTTGGTGTGAGGAAGGGTTTTGGATATCAAGAAGTGAACAAGAAGAAGCTAATCTTGCTATAGGCAACACAGATATCCATTTAGGTGGCTGCATCTATGTCCAAGAAGCAAGTTCTATGTTGCCGCCAACAGCATTGAAGTCGACTATCTGCAGTGATGATATTAATTTGGATATGGCGTCAGCACCGGGTTCGAAAACTTCGCAACTCGCAGCTTACATGGATGGACGCGGCGTACTAATCGCTAATGAGCTATCTTCATCTCGACTCAAAGCGCTTGCGGCAAATATGAAACGTATGGGCATACGAAATGTTGCGTTATCTCATTTTGACGGCTGTATCTTTGGCGATTATATGCATGAATGTTTTGATAACATCTTGCTTGATGCACCATGCTCTGGAGAAGGCACTGTTAGAAAGGATCCAAATGCCCTTAAAAACTGGTCCATTGAGTCTAATGTTGAAATAGCACAAGTGCAGAAGCAACTGATAGACAGTGCATTTCAAGCCTTAAAGCCAGGTGGTACCTTAGTGTATTCAACTTGCACATTAACACCATTGGAAAATCAGCAAGTATGCCAACACCTCATTGATAATTACCCTCAAGCAGTAGCAGTCGAAAACCTATCAACTTTATTTGAGGGTGCTGAAAAAGCAACAACGTCCGAAGGATACTTGCATGTGTGGCCTCAGCTATATGATAGCGAAGGGTTTTTCATTGCTCGATTTAAGAAGTTACACTCTGTTGCCGTTAAAAATCCAAAGCGGAAAAAAGGCGCTTTCCCTTTTGAGGAACTAGACAAGAAAACCACTCAACTATTGTTATCCGTACTAAACAAACAGTTTGGTATTACCCAACTTGACGGTAAGTTGATGCAGCGCGATAAAGAGGTGTGGTTATTTCCTGACAACTTTGAAGCAATCCAAGATAAGATCAAATATTCTCGCATAGGGATTTTAATCGGTACTACCCATAAAAACGGGGTAAGATTAGAGCATGAGTTTGCCACTACTTTCGGTCACTTAGCGTCTAAAAACACTTTAGCACTAACAAAAGAGCAAGCAAAAGATTACTTTAATGGCAAGGATATACGCCTAGATGAAGTTACCAAACTAACGGGAGAGGTGATCCTCACGCTATGTGGCAGTGCCATCGGGTTAGGAAAATGGCAAAAGAATAAAGTTAAAAACAGTTTGCCTCGGGATTTAATTAAAGACGGCCTGTTGATAACTTGGGTATAACCTGAATATACCCTTTTGATATTTTTAAGACCGATTATGAATATAAAGAACAACTCTTTGTTTTATATAAACTTAATAAATGATTCATTTATTTGTAAAAAGAATGAAAGGTTAACTAAACTTAACAGTACTTTCTACTTCTCCCTACAGTCTTAGAAGGTGTTTTTAGTTAGCGCACGGCTCAATCTTGAGCCTTTCCCTAGGCCCAGAACTTAGCAGGTAAGTTTCTGGGCGTTTTTTTATCAGTTAACCAGAGGCTAGTTAGGTCAACATTTCGAGTTCTGTGATGATCTGCATCGCTGCTTCATTACTGTCACCGCACACATCTTCCATGGCCTTAAATTGCAAACACACTTGTGGGCGCTCTGGCTGGTTAAACAGTTTACACAGATTATTTTCATCTAGTTGAATACACCGCTCCCCCGCAGGTTTACCATTTGGCATACCGGGAATGGGTGTTGAAATACTTGGTGCTATACAACAAGCGCCACAACCAAGCCTACAATCCATTCTGTTTCTCGCAATTTTGACAATAAGTGGTGCATTTTATCGAAAAATCGACTACACGTAAAAGCATCAATCGCTTTTAAGAATGTAACGATAAATTTAGGTACGCAAAGCTTTGTTACATATTCAGTCTGGATTTAAACACCTCGACATAACTATTCGCGTATTCTTAAGCTTATCGATGATCTAGAGCCGTTAATCTGGGTCATCAAGAATCATTCAACAGGAAGGATTTTAACGTGGCTAGTAAAAAACAAATAATTCTACCAATTGCCGTTCTTGCGGTGGGAATTGCAGCGGCTGTTGCCATGTCTGCAATGAAACAACCTCCAGAAGAGAAGAAAGAAGAAATAGTACATCCTCTCGTACAGGTTCAACCTATTCATATTGACCAAATTAGGCTGAACGTATCGTCATACGGTATCGTGATGCCAAAATACAGTACTGAGCTTGTTGCTCAGGTCAGCGGTCAAGTCATTTCATTGTCTGACAAGTTTGTCAAAGGTGGCTTTGTCAAAGAAGGCGACGTGCTTGCTCGCATCGACCCGAATGACTATGAAGCGTCGCTGATTGAAGCCGAAGCGGCTTTAGCACAAGCCAGCTCAGCGCTAGAAATAGAGCAAGCTCAGGTGCAAGTAGCAAAAGCAGAATGGCAAAGGATTAAAGCAAACGCTAACGAAAAAATACCTTCCGAACTTTATTTAAGAAAACCTCAGCTCGCTGAAAAGTTAGCAAGCTTTAAAGCTGCGCAGGCAGCGGTGAAAAGAGCGAACCGAAATTTAGAGCGTACTTATATCAAAGCGCCTTACGATGCGATTATAGAATCTCGCACCGTAAGCCTTGGTAGTGTAGTCAATCCCGGTAATGGCTTTGGTAAACTCAATGCGACATCTGTTGCGGAAGTACGCCTCCCTGTTGCCGATAATGAATTGAAATACCTACCGCAACAAGGTGTTGGCACCGATGTCGTGATCACAGCAGAAGTCGCTGGTCAACCGATGAGTTGGAAAGGTGAAATAGTCCGCAGTGAAGGCGTTATCGATAACAAAAGTCGCATGACCTACCTTGTTGCTCAAGTCGAACAGCCTTATCACAACAACGTAAAACCACTACGTTTTGGCGCTTATATCAACGCTGATATTCAAGGTTTGTTAGTGCAAAATGCCACTATGCTTCCTCATCACTTAGTGAAAGAAGGTCGCGTTGCAACATTGGATGACGATAACAAGCTGAGTTACAAAAAGGTCAATATTATTAGAGAGTACAATGGCATGGTCGTCGTTGATAACGGCGTTGAGTCAGGCCAACAGATCATTACTTCAGCGCTGGACTATCCGTCTGAAGGGATGCAACTACGTACAGACGATACTCCTTCGCAAAGCGCAAACACCCAATTGGCGCTCAAAGAGGAGTAAGGTTTATGCATAGTCAAAGTACAGAAAAAGGCTTAATTGCTTGGTTTGCACGTAACCCAGTCGCAGCAAACTTATTGATGATATTTATTATTGTGGGCGGCTTGCTTACCGCGTTTTCGATCCGCAAGCAAATGTTTCCACAATACGATAGTAACTGGATAAGTGTTCAAGCTGTGTATCCGGGCGCGGCACCTCAAGAGGTCGAGGAAGGGATCACGATTAAGATCGAGGAATCCATGGAAGGTCTCGAAGGGATCAAACGCTTGATCACCTACTCTAATCGCGGTTACTCGCAAACTTGGATAGAAGTAGACGAGCAGTACAACACCAAAGAGGTACTCGACGAAGTCAAGATGCAAGTAGACTCCGTCTCAACTTTCCCATCAGGAATGGAACGCCCCATTGTACGTCACGACAAAGCAACCCAAGAAGTGATGTGGTTGTCACTCAATGGCGACTTGAGTCCCCATGATCTTAAAGAGCTTGGTAATCGCATTCATGAAGAAATGCTGTCGTTACCTGGCGTTAACCTTGTACGCTTTGATGGTGGCCTGAACTACGAAATCTCTATTGAGATAAGCCCTGATAAAATGCGCGAATACGGCCTAAGTTTTAGAGCAATTTCGGATGCAGTAAAGAGCTTCTCAGCGAACATGTCTGCTGGCCAAATTCGCTCCGAGAATGGCTATATTTCAATGCGAGTTGAAAACCAAGCCTATCGCGGTGACGAGTTTAGAAAACTCCCCTTACTAACACTACCAGACGGCGCACAGGTTAGCTTAGGCGACGTCGCCACCATTAACGATGGCTTTGAAGAAGGACTTCAATACTCTAAATACAATGGTAAGAACTCACTAGTGTATGAAGTTAGCGCGTCAAAAGACCAAGACATCACCAAAGTTGCAGATATCATTAAGAACTACCTTGAGGCAAAGAAAGGATCACTGCCACAAGGCGTAGAACTTGAACCTTTTATTGACTTGACCTATTACCTTAATGGCCGCCTTAACATGATGCTAGAAAATATGGCGTTAGGTGGCGTATTAGTTATGCTAATGCTTGCTCTATTTTTACGTGTGCGTTTAGCATTTTGGGTCATGATGGGGTTGCCAGTTAGTTTCTTAGGTGCATTTTTAATGATGCCAATGGGTTATTTAGATGTAACGATTAACTTAGCCTCACTCTTTGCCTTTATTTTGGTGTTGGGGATTGTCGTTGATGACGCAATAGTCGTCGGTGAATCCGCCCATGCTGAAATAGAAAAACATGGTCATAGCCTCGATAATGTCGTTCGTGGTGTAAAACGTGTTGCTATCCCAGCCACATTTGGTGTGCTTACTACTGTTGCTGCTTTCTTGCCGCAAACATTAGCAACCGGCCCAACGGCAGCATTTTCTAAAGCAATTGGTGGCGTAATAATTCTTTGCTTACTATTCTCTTTGGTTGAATCTAAGCTGGTTTTACCTGCGCATTTAGCAGCGATGAAAGAAAAACCAAGCAACCCTAAAAATCCGTTCCACCGCCTCAGAGAAAAAATGGATAGCGGCCTTCAATCTTTCATTGAAAACACGTACCGCCCATTCATTGTCCGCTGTATTCACTACCGCTATACCGTCATTGTTGGATTTTTAACCATTTTAATTGTTAGCGCTGGGATGTTTGCTGGTGGCTTAGTGAAGTTTGTTGCTAATCCAAAAATCCCACATGATTTTCCACGTATCTCGATTGATATGAACTTATCTTCGTCAGAAAACGCGACGCTTGAGTCAATTCAAAAAATTGAGCAAATGGTACTGAATGTCGACAAAGAAATTGAGGCTGAGTATGGCAAGAAAATGATCCGTGATTACATGGTGAATATGAACGGCCGCACAAGCGCAAATATTATGGTGATCTTGGTTGAACCAGATGCACGTCCAATCGATACCTTTGCACTCAGCGCCCGCTGGCGTGATGCAATGCCTGCACTGCCTGGTGTTAAATCGCTAAACATTCAAGATAGCATTATGAATGGTGGCCGTGATGACGGAGACATTAGCTTTAGGTTAGAAGGCAAACACAAAGAAGAGCTTCGTGAAGTCGCACAGAAACTAAAAGACAAGCTAGCAACTATTGAAGGTGTTGGTGATATCAATGACTCTATGCAATCAGCAACCGATGAAGTGCAGCTTGAGCTTAAACCATTAGCGTACAGCCTTGGACTCACGTTGGCGGATGTTGCATCCCAAGTAAACTTCAGTTATTACGGCCTTGAAGCACAGCGTATTTTACGTGATGGTGAAGAGATCAAAGTAATGATCCGTTATCCTAAAGAACACCGTGATGCCATTAGTGACATTCAGGACGTGCGTATCTTAACGCCTCAAGGTGCAGAAGTGCCGTTGGTAGAAGTGGCTGACGTGAAATTGGTAGACGGTGTTAACCGAATTCGCCGAGAAAACGCCAAACGCACTATTAATGTTTGGGCATCAGTTGATACAGAAATCGCACAACCTTTTGAGATAGCAAAGCAAGTTCGTGACGAATATCTTCCTAGTCTATTAAAGAATTATCCTAGCGTTCAAAGTGCAGTGGCAGGTCGCGTACAAGAAGAAATGGAGAGTGTCGCTGAGCAAATTCGTGACTTTGCCCTATCATTAATGATTATTTTCGCACTACTGGCAATTCCACTACGTTCTTATTCTCAGCCTGTCATCATCATGTCTGTGATCCCATTTGGTGTGGTCGGCGCGGTATTCGGTCATATGGTATTGGGAATGACAATGAGTAGCTTGTCTTTCTTTGGTATTATTGCCGTAGCTGGGGTTGTGGTGAACGACTCTTTGGTTATGGTTGATTTTGTCAATAAAGCACGCGAAGAAGGTATCGATTTAAAAGCCGCAGCCGTCGAGGCCGGATGTAAACGCTTTAGAGCAATCTTGCTCACTTCGTTGACCACCTTTATCGGACTTGTACCAATCATTATGGAAACGAGCCTACAAGCTAAAATTGTTATTCCAATGGCGGTTTCGCTTGCATTTGGTGTGTTGTTTGCCACGGTGATCACCCTAGTACTTATCCCTTGTCAATATGTGGCACTTGAAGATGTTAAACGCGTTGGCCGCAAATGGTTTAAAGGTAAAAGCTCGGCTGATAGCCAACAAACGACACCGGAGCTAAATTCTAATACTCCCTAAGTAACAAATTACTAGCCCACAAAAAAGCTCGGAAATTTCCGAGCTTTTTTACAAGGTATTACTGACTGTAATGCGCAAAAAAGCGCTTTACTCTATCCATTGCAGGCTGTAAATCATCTTTATGTGGTAAAAACACTAATCTAAAATGATCCGCACTGGGCCAGTTAAAAGCACGTCCGTGGACAAGTAGAATTTTTTCTTCTTTGAGCAAGTCCAGCACCATGCGCTCATCATTCTTAATATTAAACCGCTTCACGTCGACTTTTGGAAATGCATAAAGCGCGCCCTTTGGCTTTACACAGCTTATCCCTTCGATATCGTTTAAGCCTTTAAACGCAATATCACGCTGCTCATACAAACGCCCACCCGGTTCAATGAGTTGGTCGATGGACTGTATGCCTCCGAGCGCTTGTTGAATGGCAAACTGTGCAGGAACATTGGCGCATAATCGCATAGACGCGAGCATTTCTAAGCCTGTGATCAAGTCCCGCATCACTGAATGCTTACCACTGATCACCATCCAGCCCATGCGGATCCCGGCCGCACGATAGGTTTTTGCTAAGCCGTTGAAAGTGATAACTGGGATATCATCACAAAGACTCGCAATTGAAAAATGCTCCGCATCATCATATAAAATCTTTTCGTAGATCTCATCACTCAGTATTAATAGCTTGTGTTCTCTGGCAACGTCAATTAATGCCTCAAGCAATGCTTTGTCATATACAGCACCGGTCGGATTATTTGGGTTGATCAGCACCAATGCCTTTGTACGACTCGTGATTTTACGCTTGATATCTTCGATATCTGGAAACCAGTCTTGCTCTTCATCACAAAGATAATGCACTGGGTTACCGCCTGATAATTTAACTGCGGCAGTCCATAACGGATAATCCGGTGCGGGGATCAACACTTCGTCACCGTCATTGAGTAAGGCTTGTGCGGTCATTTGGATCAATTCACTGACGCCATTGCCAATGAAGATGTTATCGACACTAATATTGGGAAAGCTTTTTTGCTGATAATATTGATACACGGCAACTCGGGCAGAATACAATCCTTTTGAGTCGCAATAGCCCTGTGCAGAATATAAGTTTTTTATGATATCTCGGTGCATATCTTCTGGCATATCAAAGCCAAATGCCGCCGGATTACCAATATTTAATTTGAGGACTTTCATGCCCTCGTCTTCCATTTTTCTTGCTTGATCCAATACTGGACCACGAATATCGTAACTCACCCCGTTGAGCTTATTACTTTTTGTTATTTGTAGCATCTATAACCCCCTCATTTTGCTCAAGCATATATCACAATGCCGTCTAAATTCTATGCTTGTGATAACTTTTTATGCTTCAAAAAAGCAACTTACAAAATGAAGTGATTAGGGTGGGATAAATAAGCGCAATATTAGGTTTCAGAAAATAAAAAAGGCCGTATAAACGACCTCATTTCCGCTCTTTGGCTTATGCTGGATTTAAGACTGTGTACTCACCCACTGCTGCAGTTTCGCTTTTGAACCTGCAACTTGTGCTGCCAGCTTCTCAATAGAATCATCAACAATATCCTGCTCCCCTTGAATAAGGGCATGCTCTATCATCTTTGCTAAATCGCTCAAACTAGCGGCCCCAAACTGAGCAGCGTTAGATTTCAAACTGTGAGCATGACGAATGGCAGCTTCTTGATCCTGATTCAAATTCAGCATCAACTCCGATTCTAACCGCTCGAATTCAGAACAACAAAAATGAACCGTATCTTCGAATTGCTCGCCCAGCAACATTTGCATGTTTTCTAGGGCACCTTCATCTATTACGATGCTCATAATTTTCCTTAAATTTAATATTCTATTACTTATGCTAGCCAAATCTGGTTTCTTGTGCAAAGTAAATGCGGGCAAGATATGATAAAATATGACTTATATTAAGAAACACCTCATCAAACATGAAACGTAATACCTGTCCAGTCTGTCAGTTTCCCACAAAAACTTGCGTATGCTCCTATATTGGTAACGTGATACCAAATGCGACTCAAGTTATTATCATGCAGCACCCAAGCGAAGTAAAAGTCGCCAAGAATACCGCAAAGCTCCTCGCCTTGCAGTTAGACAGTTTTGCGCTGTATGTTGGAGAAAATACCACTGACTTTGAAGAGTTGATTAACTTCTGCAACGGAAACCATGTTGCACTACTCTACCCAAACAGCCACGCCAAGACCTTAACTACAGAACATAATCACGCTCAAAATCTTGATGCCATCATCTTATTGGATGGTACTTGGAAGAAAGCCACTAAGCTTTATAAGCTCAATCCGTGGCTAAGCCAGTTACCCAGTTTTCAGTTCGATTCGGTAAATGCGAGTGAATATACTATTCGTAAATCTAAACATGAATACAGTTTATCAACACTTGAAGCGGCAGCTCAATTTCTCGAGATTGTAGATCAATGCGAAACTGCGGATCTCTATAAACTTCAAGCAGGCATGGTGAAAGAACAGATGACGCGAATGCCTGATGATGTTAAGGCTCGGTATTAAAGGAAGAAAATGCCAAGCTCGAGACTACTGCGCGGATACACTCGCCGAGGACCCAATTATCGATTCGGCGATCAAGTTGATTTCAGTGAAATTAAACAGACCTTTGGCTTTAAAACCATGACCATTGGTCATTGGGTTACGCCCGAAGAAACCCGTTTATCCGCCAATTTCATTTATGATGCCCTCGCAGATCTAGCCCAAATATTACAGGTACCACCAGAAGTCATTGGCCTTCGGGGAACACTTAATTTTGCTTTTGGTACAGGCGGTCAACAAGGTATTCAAGCGCATTACGCGGCAAATACGAGAACACTCGCGTTAGCAAAAAATGCCGGCGGTGGCGCACTTGCCCACGAATGGTGGCATGCATTTGATCACTATATTTGCCAGCATTTAATAACACAGCCAAAAAAGCCTTTTGCATCGTCAGCTTGGTTACTTTCTACTGAAACCGTATTACACCCTCTGAACAATGCTTTAGCAACGTTTTTTGCGCATACCTTTTTAGATGAACAACATCAACAACCAAATCGGTATTTTCATACCGCCAAGATTGCTGATAGCGCAAACAAACAAATATATTACGCCCTGCCCGAGGAGCTAACAGCTCGGATGTTCGAGGCCATTATTGCCTATCACAGCGATATATCAAATTCATTTTTGGCCGCGGGAATTAAAGGTTCAGAACAAGAAAAACTGGGGATTTACCCAAAGCATGAACATAGAAAACGATGCGCTGAGCCCATTTTTCACTACTTCAGCGAACTAGGAAAGATTTTATATCACCAGCATAGGTGACTTTACTTAACCAACTCTTAAATTCCGTGAACGGCAACGGACGTGAAATAAAATAGCCCTGTGCAAAGTCGCAGCCATAGGCCTGCAAACGAATGTAGCTATTGATATCCTCAACCCCTTCTGCCACCACCCTTGATCCTAAACTGTGCGCCATATCACACGTCGCTTTACAAATTGTTTGGTTGCTCTTAGATGTCTCAATATCCATCACAAAACTTTTATCAATTTTAAGTTCATCAAATCCAAGTTTACTCAAATATGCAAGTGAGGAATATCCAGTACCAAAATCGTCTATCGCCACCTTTACGCCGATTGAACGATAATCATCTAACACCCCTTTAAGCTCTGCTTCTTTTCCTATCGTTACAGATTCCGTGATCTCTATCATTATTTGAGAAGGTGCGAGTGATAATTCATTGATAAGCGTAATAAGCTGTACCGACAACTCTCTTCTACTCAAGTCACGACCAGATACGTTGATTGAAATAACGTGCTCAGGCAATAACTTGGTTATCTCAGCTTGATAATGAAGCGCATGCTCAATCACCCATTCGGTGATCTCATAAATTTGCCCTGAAGACTCCGCAATCGGAATAAATTCGTCAGGTGGTATGTAACCAAGTTCAGGGTGAAGCCAGCGCAGTAGCACTTCCGAGCCAAATACCCTGCCAGTCCTGAGGTCTACCTGCGGCTGAAAGAATAAACTGAACTGTTCATGTTCTATCGCACTTTTAAGAAACGAGGTGAGCTTTAATTGTCGCTCAGTCGAAATAGAGCTTTCAACATCAAATAGATGCCAACGTTGACCATTGTGTGACTTAGTATTAAGAGCCTGCAGCGCGCGCTGGATAAGCTTCTCAGTGGATTTTGCATGCATTGGATAATTCGCTACCCCAACCTCTAGACTATCGACAATCTGCGTGTCTTTATAGCCAACCCCTTCTTCGAATACAGCAGATAAAATACATACATATTGCTCAACTTGACTGACCTCTATTTTACCATCAAGCACGATGGCAAACACTTGGTCTTCTAGGCGGTAAATAGGTGTGTTTCCTTTATTTGCAACGGCAGCGCTACCATAAGTATTGATTTGCTCAGAGACCTCTTTGAATAACTTATTGATGTGCTGATTTGCAAAGGTTAAGCCAAAACTCAGTCTTATTGATGGCAGGATCAGTGGTTTAAAAAGCAACAATGTATGCGCTTTATTTTGCTCCTCAAGCTTAGCGAGCGAACCAAACAGGGCGAATTTATTGGGAAGTGCAGTCTCTTTATCAAACTCAGCATAATGAATATACATACGCCGCTTTTCCGCATCATGCCAAACCACAAACAGTAGTAAGAGCATTAAATGTAGGCTGATCAACACATGGTTTACGATTGATATTTGCTCACTTGGTTGTATTAATTGACTCCCAGCAAAACCAATTAATACCGCCACCATAGGAGACCAAATTGCGCAGCAAAAATAGACTTCTTTACGGCTGTCTTTATCTTGACTTACCAAAATCATCGTACTTAATACAATTGCACCAATAACCATAATTGACTGAAGTGCAAACGGTAAATCCACTTTCGCAAACGCCACAATGACACCGCTTAGTAAGTAGATATATGCGGTCGTCTTGATGGTTAGCTTTATCTTTCTATCAAGCCTATTTTTAGTAAGGAAATGATGAAAAAACAAAAGGCTGAAGCCGAGTGCAAAACACACAAAGCTGCCACTGTAATGTAAAAAATGAATGCTATTTTGGTAGCTGAAAAAGATATCAGCGAGTCCTTTATGGGTGACGTAAAGGCAGGCTAATGACAGCAAATAGCCACCAACCGAAAGCAGGCTTGCGCGTTTCGAAATAATACCGGTACTGAGCATGAAAATACTCAATAAAAACATCACCCCTAGAAACAACCCTGTTAAAAATAGATGAGCATTGGTATCTTCTATATAAACTTCATAAGGTTCAATACTCACTCTAGACAAGGAAACATAGGGTGATTGAACTTTAACAACGATCGGCTCAATATGGCTATTTGCATCAATTACCAAATGGGGGGAAAAGTGGGATAACGATGTATGATTATTACTTGCGGGGATTTGAGTTAATTTTCCAATAGGGTCCGTGGTAAAAAACTCAACACTGCCCATGGATGGACGTGCGACTGTTAGCACTTGGTCTGACAGATCATCGCGAACGAGGTTTGTGATTCGAAGCCAAACCGCAACGCCCTTTGGAATAATTACCGTTTCTTGCGATACATTAAACTGGGCCTCGGAAAAGTCACCATAGCCTACTGAAATTAAAGGTCTTGCTTCTATAGTTTCTGCGGCCAGCTGCGTTTCAGCAGTAGCCAACATCGCAAAGATGCAACACACAATTATCGTAAACATCAGTGTGGCATACCTAGCAGCGCTAAGCCACATACCCATTCTCCTTGAGTCACTTTGACGGTGATTTATCAGCCTATTCGTTATGCAAAGAACCAAGCGTTAACGTTCAAGAAAAACACCAACCTGAAAACATTGGCTATGAGCTTCTCTTTGCAAATCAGTAGGCAACGCCATTCGCGCACTAATACCTATTTCACTTTGTCTACTGCAGTCATTCGCATGACGCTTTCGCCGACAACATAAAAAACGCATTACAATAAGTATGGTTTGGATCAAAGCAAATGCAAAAATATTATTGAATTTAAATCGTTATGGTTATTTGATGGGGGATCAAAAATGTAAAGATGGCATGCCGTTATAGGGGGTTAAATATTTAATTATAAGATTGGAACAACAACTTGTTCTCCAGCCGCTGTTATTCCCAAGCTAAGCGTCAGATTTGTTTGTAATAGGCCAACTATTTACACACAAATCCTCTCGCCTACCTATTCAATTAACTGTCGTCACTAATACGCGAAGCAATCGCACTATTTTGATCCTTATATTTGGCGTCTTTACGCTCGTTATAAGGGAATTGCGCAGCACTTGTCATCGTTTCAAAGCTCATCGCACCTATTTTCATGTTTGGCCTAAGTGCCAAAGGCAACTTACCTGAGTTATAGAATTCTAATACGATGTTTCCAGACCAACCGGGATCAATACGATGCGCAGTAACATGAACCATTAAACCTAGCCTTGCCAGCGACGAGCGGCCATCTAACCAACCAACAAGGTCGGCAGGTAGGGTTACTTTTTCATACGTCATTGCCAGCGCCAGCTCACCAGGGTGCAAGAAAAACGCTTGGCCATCTTCTAACACAATTTCGTCACTCATGATGGATTCCATCGCGGCATTGATCTGATCTTTAGGACCACTGAGATCAACGTAAGGCGCGGCATGGTCCTGAAACACTCTAAACTTGTTACCCAGTCTTAAATCCACGGTAACGCCTGAAATCATATCTGGCTTAGGTGTAGGTTCGATGATTATGCGTTGTTGTTCAATCGCTTCTCGAATATGGGTATCCGATAATCTCATTCTTAGTCTTCCGTCATCACAATCTCAACACCCGATGTTGAGTCTGATTGGTAATATAACATACTGGCAACCAGTTGGGCACAATCAACATAGTGATCTGCTATACCATGATTGTCAGTCTTACTTTCTGAATTAGGCTCACGGACTGTGGCAATGATATCTTCGCCCTGCTCTGTTGCTGTTCTGATCTGTTCGTTAAGCGGTACTTCCGCGAGCAGAGGCACACCATAGCGACTCGCCAGCGTGGTGCCACCAGAGTGACCAAAAATATGGTTGCGACTACCACATTGCTCACAATTGAAGTAACTCATATTTTCGACCAAACCTAAAATAGGGAGCTGCACTTTTTCAAACATCGCGATGCCCTTCTGTGCATCTGCAAGCGCTAAGGTCTGCGGTGTAGTGACAATCACCGCACCACTGGCTGGCACTTTTTGCGTCATGGTAAGTTGGATATCTCCTGTGCCTGGCGGCATATCAACAATCAGATAATCCAGCTCACCCCAATCCGTTTCATTTAACAATTGAGTAAGCGCTTGAGAAGCCATTGGTCCTCGCCAAACAGTGGCGTCCTCTGCTGGGACCAAAAAGCCGATAGACATGGCTTTAATACCCGACTTTTCAATTGGTAGTAAGGTTTTATCATCTTTCGCCTGAGGTTTTTCATCCTCAAGAGCCAGTAAACTAGGTAGCGAAGGGCCATAAATATCAGCATCTAGCACACCAACTTTCGCACCTTGAGCACGTAGCGCATACGCCAAATTAATCGCAGTGGTAGACTTACCAACCCCGCCCTTACCCGAGGCAACAAGAATAATATGTTTAATGGCTTTAAATTTTGGTCTGCCGACAACGACGACTTTCGATGTCACCTCAACGGGCTTACCTAAGTGTTGCTGCAGATAACTGGCAATTTCTTGATCACATTGAATAGCAAACGGGAAATTAATATGTACTTGGATTTGCGTTTTTGACTCTTGCGTTTTGATGACCCAATTGGCATCAATACCTACTGGTAATACCGCACTACGATAGCCATTTAAAAGCTCAATGATTGCCTGTTTGGTGTTTTTCCCCTTGGCAAACCATTTTTCCAGTCCAAACATACAAATTAAACTCCTCTGGGTGATGAAAATAGCCACGGAATTATGTAACATTCAACTCATTAAAACCAGTCAATTCGCGGTTCATGGTCTGAACGAAGGTGAGTCACTAAGCACACTTGTCCATTCAAGTGTTAACTCGGTGAATAATCAACCAATTCAACACCATCAATTAGAAAGATCGCGCTAAATTCATGGAATCGTTATGACGAAGAGAAAAATTCTCATTACCAGTGCATTACCATACGCAAATGGCCCCACTCACTTAGGCCACTTGCTGGAATATATTCAAACCGATATTTGGGCTCGCTTCCAAAAGTTACAAGGCCATGAAGCCTATTATGTATGTGCTGACGATGCGCACGGCACGCCAATCATGCTAAATGCACAGAAGCAAGGTATCACACCTGAAGAAATGGTTAAGCAGGTAAGTATTGAGCGTCAGCGTGACTTTGCAGACTTCAATATCGAGTTTGATAACTATCACAGCACACATAGTGACGAAAACCGTGAACTAAGCGAGCTTATCTACACTCGTTTAGACGAAAAAGGCTATATCAAAAAGCGCACGATTTCACAGTTATTTGACCCAGAGAAAGGCATTTTCCTACCAGATCGTTTTGTTACTGGTACTTGCCCGACTTGTAAGTCTGAAGATCAAAATGGCGATAGCTGTGATGCCTGCGGTGCAACCTACAGCCCAACAGAGTTGATTGAGCCAAAATCGGTGATGTCTGGTGCGACACCTATCTTGAAAGATTCAGAGCATTACTTCTTTGACTTACCAGCATTCGAAGACATGCTAAAAACATGGCTACGCTCAGGTAGTCTGCAATCTGAAATGGCGAACAAGCTAGACGAATGGTTTGCAGACGGCTTGCAGCAGTGGGATATCAGCCGTGACGCCCCCTATTTTGGTTTTGAAATCCCAGGCGCGCCTGGCAAATATTTCTATGTTTGGTTGGATGCACCAATCGGTTACATGGCAAGCTTCAAAAACCTTTGCGAGAAACAAGGCCTAAACTTTGACGAGTTTTGGGGTGAAGGCTCTGACGCCGAGCTTTATCACTTTATCGGTAAAGACATCATCTACTTCCACAGCCTATTTTGGCCTGCAATGCTTGATGGCGCTAATTTCCGTAAACCAAATAACGTATTCGCTCACGGTTTTGTCACCGTAAATGGCGCTAAGATGTCTAAGTCAAAAGGCACTTTTGTAAAGGCTCGTACCTACCTTGAACACTTAGATCCTGAATATTTACGTTATTACTACGCGGCTAAACTAAACAGCGGCGTTACGGATTTAGACCTCAACTTAGAAGATTTCGCGGCACGCGTAAACTCAGACTTAGTGGGCAAAGTGGTAAACATCGCGAGTCGCTGCGCAGGCTTTATCACTAAGAAATTTGACGGCAAGCTAAGCGGCTCTGTTATGGACGAAGCGCTACTAACTAGCTTTGTTGCTGCAAAGGATTCAATCGCGACACATTTTGAAAACCGCGAATACAGCCGTGCAGTGCGTGAGATCATGACCCTTGCTGACAAAGCAAACCAGTTTATTGATGCCGAAGCGCCTTGGGTGCTTGCAAAGAATGAAGAGACACTTGAGCGTGCACATCAAGTGTGCTCTATGGGTCTTAACCTATTCCGCGTACTACTTACCTATTTAAAACCTATCCTTCCAGGTATGGCGAAAAATGTAGAAGCTTTCTTAAACACTGAGCTAAGTTGGGAAAGCGTTGACAACGCCCTTGTTGATCATGAAATCAATAAGTTTAAGGCACTTATGCAGCGTGTTGAACTTGATAAAGTGAATGCGATGATCGAGTCGTCTAAAGAAAGTCTTGAAAAGAAAGTGGGCGGTCAATCTATAGCAGCAGATCCGAATAGCCCACTTGCCAAAGAGCCAATCGCTGCGGAAATCGAATTCGATGATTTTGCCAAAGTTGATCTGCGTGTCGCAAAAATTGCCAACGCAGAGCATGTTGAAGGTGCAGATAAACTGCTTAAACTTACGCTTGATTTAGGTGGTGAAACGCGCCAGGTGTTTGCTGGCATTAAGTCTGCTTATTCACCTGAAGATCTTATCGGCAAGTTAACAGTAATGGTTGCAAACCTAAAACCTCGTAAGATGCGTTTTGGTATGTCAGAAGGCATGGTGTTGGCTGCAGGCCCTGGTGGTAAAGAAATTTACATCTTAAATCCAGACGAAGGTTCACAGCCTGGCATGCGAGTGATGTAATCACCCTATTACTTGTATACAAATAAAGGCTTCCATTTAGAAGCCTTTATTTTTGCCTATATCAAACCTTCGCGCCAACAAGTTGCCAGCTTTAATCTACACCAAATGCACCGAAATATTGAGTATCGCAAGCCATAACACCAGAATTAAATTGCCCAGCGCACCGAAGGTATCATTTACTTGCTCACTAAAAAGCGTAAACATAATAAAGACTAATGCCCATCCTTTGCTATTCAATATTTACACAACTAATCTAATCGCTTTTTAAAGCGCATCGTCGCAATCATAAAGCCAATCACACTAAAGGCGACTAAACAGAGTAAATCAAAATACAAATCGCTGAAATGCGCGCCTCGAAGTACCACAGCTCGGATCGACCGTACGTAATGTGTGGCAGGTAAGATCTCTGCAAGGTATTGCGCCGCTCTTGGCATCGCGGCAAATGGGAACATAAACCCAGATAGCAATATTGCAGGCAGTAACACAAAGACCGTCATTTGCATTGCTTGCAATTGGTTTTTGGCTTTAGTAGAGATCAACAGTCCCAAGGTAAGGCTCGCGGTGATAAACAACAACGTCACGATAAGTAGACTTGCCATATCAAAATTGAGCGGTACATCAAATAGCCAATGTCCTAAAAATAGTATTATCGCCATTTGAATAAAGCCAACAAGAATGTAAGGTAGAATTTTACCTAACATTAGTTCGGTTGGCCGAACCGGTGTGGTGATAAGAAATTCCATATTACCCTGCTCACGCTCTCTAACCAGCGCTGATGAGGTAAATAGGATCATCGTCATCGTTAATATAATTGCAATCAAACCGGGAATAATATTAACCGACGAGCGTTTCTCTGGGTTAAAGTAATTTTGCAGCGCAAAAGCTGGGTCTGGCAGTGCAGGCATAGGTAACCTTTTGATGCTAGTTGGCAACTTGCTGAGTCCCGCCACGGCACCACTCAATAACGGATCGGAACCATCAATCAACCACTGTGCAACGCTATGTTGCGCTGTACTATTACCCACTTTATAGCCACTTAGTTGATAATCACGATTGAGCTGCCGACGCACAAAATCAGCAGGAATAACCAACACGGTATTCACCTTTCCTCTGGTAATGGCCTGCTCAGCCGCCGCAATTGAATCATAATAGCCGATAAAGTCAACAACTTGAGTGTTGGCTGCGGTTTGGATCAACTGTCTGGATTGATAAGTCTGACTAAAATCAACAATACCTGCGGAAACATGTCTTACATCAGTATTAATTGCATAACCAAATAGCAACAGCTGCGCCAATGGCAACATCACAATCATCGCAAAGGTAATACGGTCGCGTGCCAGCTGCATAAACTCTTTACTGACGATGGCATTTAACCTACGCAAGCTCAGCATAGCCCCTCCCTGTGCTCGTTACAAACACATCCTCGAGGTTAGCGCGAGTGAAATCCACTTCGTAACCACCTCCAGATTCAGCTCGCAATAATGCCAGAGGTTGTGATTCTTTTTTGTTTATCAACACCCTTAGGCGAGCACCTATTTGGGAGACGGAAATCACACTCGGTAATGAAGCTAAACGTGTTTTTAATGCCGCAACGTCGTCACCCACAACTTCGCACACCGAAACCTTTAACTGTTCCATCAGCGCGATGGGACTATCATCCGCACGCTTTACACCTTGCTCTAAGATAGCAAGGCGGTGACAACGCTCTGCCTCGTCCATATAATGGGTAGACACTAAAATGGTCGTGCCCTGCGCACTTAAACTAAATAACTGCTCCCAAAATGCACGACGATTTTCCGGGTCAACCGCTGACGTCGGCTCATCTAAAAAGAGCAACTCTGGTTTATGAATAACGGCGGCGGCAAGCGCGAGGCGTTGTTTTTGTCCACCACTCAATGCACCGGACTGCACCGATTTTTTATCTTCTAATTGGTACTCCTGTAGCAGCTCAGCCACTCTACGCTTAACATCATTGCGTGATAAACCATAAATTTTCGCCACAAACTCGAGATTCTCCAGCACACTTAGCGACTCGTATAGGGAGAATTTTTGCGTCATGTAGCCTAATCGATTACGCAAGCTTTCACCATGTGCCTGCACATCCTTTCCCATAATACTGATATGACCTGTGGTTGGTGTTAACAGTCCAGTCAACATTCGGATTGTAGTTGATTTTCCGCAGCCATTTGGCCCTAGAAAGCCATAAATTTCGCCCTGTTTTACGGTAAGGTCTAGGTCTGAAACCGCCCAATAGTCGTTAAACTGCTTACCCAAACCTTCACTTTGGATCACGATTTCCTTGGTCATTCTTACAGCTCCACCCAAACCGGCGTGCCTGACGGGACAGTCACTTTATCAGTGAGCACCACTTCCACCACATACATTAAACGTGCTCTTTCTTCTTGTGAAAGTGCAAAATAAGGCGTGAAGCTCGCGCTTTGGCTAATGTAGCTGACGGTGCCTTGTAGACTTTTATCACTGCCATCGAAATGCACATTTAGCACACTTCCCAAAGAAACTTTAGCAAGCTGGGTTTGCGGCAGATAAAGTCGAGCGAATGTTTTGTCGTCAGCAGCCAGCAGAATAATCGGTGCACCTTTAATGGGACGCTCACCAACAAGCCAAGGTAAATCCTCGACAATGCCGGAAGTTGGTGCTTTAAGGGTAAGATCAGCGAGCTGCTTGTTGGCAATAATTAGCTGTGTTTGTGCTTCTGTAATTGCGATTTTTGCTTGTTCGATTGTCTCCTCTCTCGTGCCATTTTCAAGCTCTTTCAAACGCGCTTGGGCCTCTTGCAAAATACCAAGTGTCGACTCGACATTGGCAGAGGCGGCATCGACCCTATCTTGAGAGGTCAACTTGTCTTTGATTAACTGCCTCTGTCGAACAAGTTGCCGCTGAGCTTCTTCCCAAGCGGCCTGTGCTGCATGGACCCTTGCTTTGGCTTGTTTGACTTGTTCAACTCGGGTGCCAGAGAGTAACAATCTATATTGCGCTTGCAAGCGCGCGATTTGCTGTTCAATAGCATTAACCTGTTGTTGCTGCACCACGTCATCGATTTTCGCCAGTGGCTGTCCTTTTACCACTTTATCGCCGCGCTCGACCAGCAACTCAACTAATAACTCTCCGGTTGGGCTGCTGATCTGCACCTGCGGTCGTTCGATAATGCCGAAGATTTTACGCTCGGGTTTAGAACAACCAACCAAAAGCGTCAATAACACAAAACTGATGATGTAAAACGGTGTTTTCATAATGTTTTCCGTTCAATATGCTGGGATAGAAACACGTTAAAAATAGCTTGCTGATGTTTGCCAAGCGAGCGCCACTGCTCAGTATCCGAGTTTTCGATACCAAGTAGCGGCTGCATCACAGGTGGCACCAAAAAAGGAAATGCCGACAAGCCAAGGCAGGTTAAAAGTAACCATTCAGCTCGAATGGGCTCTGCAGGCGAAAGCGTTTGAAAGGTCGAATTTAAAGCACTGACACCGTTCTCTACATGCTCAAAGAAAATCTTTTTTATGATTTCATGCTCTTTAGAGTGCGTATCATGTAGTGCCATAAAAATGATCTTAGGTAGCGTTGGGTATTGGCTCATCACCTGAAAGTAGCGCTCTATAAACTGAGTTAAAATAAGCGGTGAGAGTTCACGTAACTGTGATTTTTTAATCCCTTCAAGCAAGCTCAGTAGAGGTGCTGCAACCTCGCGAAATACCGCTTCAAACAGTCCCGCTTTATCGCCGAAGTAGTACTTAATCAAAGCAATGTTTACCTCAGCAAGGTCCGCAATTGCTCTAGTCGTGACTCGATTATATCCGCGGTTAATAAACAAACATTTACCAGCGGTGATGAGCTTTTCTCTCGGGGTAACAGCGGCTTCCGTTAGCTTATTTGTCATGTTTCAACTCCATTAATCACTTGATTAATATACTAGGACAAATGTGCAAGCTTCACGACAGCTTTCGTTAATCAAAAAAGAGGAAATGATTAATCACTAATCTACATCAAACTTTCATTGGTTATCTGGCCTTTTTGTGGACAGGCACCTTACTTTGCCCTTATAGCGATGTCTGAGTTGAAACAGAGCGGGATCGAAGTTTAAATTGACGAGTATTGGGTTTTTATGATCTGATTACGCATCGTAATTTTTAGGTCGTTACAATTAGCATCATCACGTAACAATCTTGTTGACGCCTTGTATCGTGAACTATTTAATAGCAAGTGGCTTTAGTGTGGTTGAAATTGAAAGAAACTTAGATTTTTTAGGTGACTCTCTTATCATACAAAGTCAGGAAGTAATTAACTCGGTAAATTTACAATGAAAGAAATAAAAATTTACAAGGCAATATTTTTTTTAAGCATTCTTTTTTCCACCTTTTTAAGCACTGCAAGCAATGTGGAAATAAAAATAACAAAAGAAACAAGTAAGAAAAACTTTGAGATAGAGTATGTTTTTAGAGAAAGCGTAAGATCAATAACGATAAAAAACGCACCTGAAAACTTCATAATGAATTATTGGAGGTTTAAAGATAACCACCCACCCACTATATCACCCAATGGAAAAATAGAGTTTTCCACCCCCAAAAAAGTTTATCTATAACAATAGATAAGGGGTTCGACACATCTGAAATTCGAGCTTATTCTCCATATCTATTTTTCAAAAGTGGGACTGGTATTTTTCTAGACTATTTCTTACCTAATGAAATAAATTACACAAAGATGGGCAAGGAAAAAAATGAAGAAATAGAATTCGAAATTATAAGTAAAGAGAAAGATAACAATCAGAAAACCAGTGGAAACCACCTTAAAATTAGAGGTGGTGATTTTAAAAGTTATTACTTTTTAGCACCTATTGAAACACAAGAATTTAAGGGTGTAAATTTCAAAACCAGCTCAGAGATAGATATTAGACTAACTAATTCAGTTATTGAGAATACAATAAAAATTATAAACCTATTAGGAAAGGCTTTAGATCACAACCACCCTGGCAGCATTGAAGTTTTAATTTATTATGATAAAAGTAGAGACTATCTAGGCTTTGAAGGTGGTGCTTTACCAGGTCAAATTGTGTTAACTCTAAGTGGAGATGATCTTATTTTAAACCCTTTGAGATATGAACGTGAAATTTTACTAATAATCGCGCACGAAGCTGTTCATCTTTGGAATGGTTATCTTTTTCCAAATAAGGGAGATTCACCTACATGGCTATATGAAGGTAGTGCTGAATATTTATCCTACCAACTGTTACTGTCCTTAGGCATGATATCTAAAGATTATCATGATTATTTTTATAAAAGTGACATAGAAAAGTGTTCTAGCGTGCTTGAGACAGAAGCTTTAGGAAGTATTGATAACACCCCTTCAGTCTTTGCTGCTTACGCTTGTGGTCATGTGATTTTTGATGTCCTCAGCGTTAAGTTCGACAAAGATGATAAATATAAACTTCTCAAAGAGCTTTTCACGCACTCTGCAGGTGGTTATTCATTTAACTCTTTATACAAGCTATTAAAACAAAATGATAGCACTGCTTCGTTAGGAGTTAAATTAGACAAGATATTATCTTCAAAAATTGAGTCTCATGAAAACTTCAAAAGTTTATTATCCACAAAGAGTTCAGGTTAGTTAGTTAATTCATTCATACTGAAGACAATTTTACTTTTTTGAATCATATGATAAGGATAACCAAAGGGGGACAATTACATTTTGGTCCTTAGTACCCTCTAATTATGGCAAACATTGCTGCTCGTTAAGTCGATGAAGCAACTGTCGCGATCGGTAGGTCTTAGGGTTTTAAAACAACTTGAAAGCAAAGTAACCACACGAGACATGACCTCTAGAAGCTTTGTATAGCTGAGTAATGGTGGGAAGTCTTTTTGTGAAATCGAGTAAGGTAGCCTTTATAAAAATTTCAAAATCACGCTGATGTGACATACGAAATAGAAAGACCGTTATCATGGACAGGCACTTTAACTATTGATAGATATCGTGGACAGCCACGTAAAAGTTTTTGAAAATTGGAATATGAACAGCAAAGCAAAAAATCAATTGTCTTTGGTTTTAGATACACCAAATGCTACTCAATCGGGGTTGGAAAAAGAGTGAGCTAACACATTGTTTTAAAATTACATTAATGTTCCCCCTTGTCTAGAGAAAAGGCTTTACGGATAGCAACGCTCTCGCGTCCTACTCCCACAAAGACCCTTTGTAGGCAAGGTTACGGTTAGCGCTAAAACTGGCTGCTAGAAAGGCATTAATTATCTGAAGTTCAGGTTAACTTAGTGCAGTTTCATTTTTGGCCGCACCACTCTAAGCACCTTTTCGCTTATCCATAGCGCAAAGGTTTTTGCGATACCATGGATTGCGCGCTGATGCATTCTATACAACGAGATGTACATGAATCGCGCTATCTTACCTTCAATAAAAAAGCTATTGCTGGTTAGGTTTCCCATTAAACTACCAACGGTGCTATAACGAGATAAATTCACTAAAGAGCCGTGGTCACTATAGGTAAACTCGTGTAAAGGTTGATTTTTTAGTGTTGCGATTAGATTTTTCTCTACACATTGCGCCATTTGATGGGCCGACTGAGCACGCGGCGGCACTTGAGTACCATCCGCTTGGGTAAACGCGCAGCAATCACCGATGACATAAATATGCTCACCTACACTGCTTTGTAAGTATTGATTTACCTTAATTTGATTATTGCGAGTAAGCTCGAACAGCCCAATTTCTCTAATAAAGTCAGGGGCTTTTACCCCCGCAGCCCATACCTTGATGTCTGCCTTTAGTTGTTCACCTTCTTTAGTAATAAAACTGTCTTCAGTTGCCTGCTTTACTTGGGTGCCTTCTCGCACCGTGACACCTAGCTTCACAAGCTCCCGTTTAGCTGAATTAGCAATACGCTCAGGTAGTGCTGGTAATATTCGAGGACCAGCTTCTATTAAATCAATACGAAGGCGTTTGGCAGTCATTTTACTCAGCCCGTACATTTTCAACATGTCTGAGACATGATACAGCTCGGCAGAAAGCTCAACGCCAGTAGCGCCACCACCAACAATACCGATAGTTAACGAGTGCTTTGGATCATCGTCTTGGTGTAAGCGTGTAAAGTTGTCGAGGAGTGCATGTTGAAATCGCTCAGCTTGCTGATTTGAATCGAGGAAGAAGCAATGCTCCTTGACCCCCGGCGTATTAAAATCATTGCTAATACTACCAATAGCGAGCACTAAATAGTCATAGCTGACTTGTCGCTCTGGGAGAATACGATGGCCGAGTTCGTCTTTTAGCTCGCTCAGCGTGATGGTGTTATTGATTGAGTCTACGTGGCTAAAACTGCCGAGCTGAAACTGATAATAATGCTTTGCTGCATGAGCAGAATAAACCACTCCATCTAAGTCAGCGTCTATAGACCCTGTCGCGACTTCATGAAGCAACGGTTTCCAAATATGACTGCGATTTTTATCAATTAATAAGATTTCTGCTTGGCGTTTTTTTCCGAGTTTATGCCCTAATTGTGTTGCCAGCTCTAAGCCACCAGCACCACCACCGACGATCACGATTTTAGGAAGTTGCGTATTCATCACGTTGCCCTTAAAAGTATAATACTTAAGTACTCTAGGGTCTTGGAAAAGCACTTAGGTATTTCAAATCCATCATGAAATACCTTGTCTGGCAACGCCTACTATTGTGCGCCTTTTTAGTTCATTTGTCAGCGAATAACGTCAAAATTATTCAACAGTTTTCCCAAGTCTATGGACGCTCAGAGCCAAAAAATGCGGTTCGTATATCGGCTAAGGTAACCCCCCTGCCGGTCAATTTTACATTCAGTTCTAGATAATTGTTGTACTAACCATATTGGTTGAATGCACTTTTTAATATAGAGACTAGACTGAATGTAAGCATACTCTGAGCCGAGAATAGTATCTCTGCACTCCACGGGGTTATGTGTCTTTTTGTATCAGCTATTTAAAGGAGATAAACATGGCATTTCCAACTGCGGTGAATAGTCAAGTTACCGATTCAGTGTCTCAAACAAACACCAAAGTGCTTGGAGACTCACCAGCATTAGCAACGAGTAAGCTCATGCTTGCCGTGAGCCAAGCATTGTCAAACGCTGCACATAACGCTATCAATGCGCAACAAAATAACAATGTCACTGCTCAAGCGGCTTTGACGCAGGGAGTGAATACCCTAATGAATGTGGATATCGCAGCATCAATGGCTGTTATAAAAATTTACAGATAGTAAGAAATACCCTATTCCCCGAGTCAATGTAAATAACATACTAAGTAAGGTAAAACTATGGGCAGTGCAGGAAAGCCTCCTTATAACCTCTAAGGCAGCCTAGCAAGCGAGAGTGAGGCTAAAAAAGAATTCCAACAGTTTCATAGCGTCTGCGCAGAACTTAGAACAAGCTCTGCGCTAGTCGCTAGATTACTGCTTTTCTATTTGGCCGTCTTTCATCACAAAGGTGACGTTTTCCATTACACTAATGTCTTTTAGTGGGTTGCCTTTAACCGCAATAATATCAGCAAGTTTCCCCGCCTCAAGCGAGCCTAATTGTGTATATTGCTTGAGTAACGTCGCCGAGTTAATAGTGGCAGCCTGTAAAGCTTGTAGTTCAGTCATACCAAATTTCACCATGCGGCTAAACTGCTTACCATTGTCACCGTGAGGATAAACACCAGCGTCAGAGCCAAACACCATATTCACGCCTGCTTTTACCGCTTTTGTAAAACTAGCACGCTGAGTAGCACCCACCTTACGTTCTTTATCCAAGCTTTCAGGCAAAATACCTGCCTTTTCTCCCTCGCCAAGAATATATTCCGTATTGTAGATATCCATAGAGAAGTACGTGCCTTTGTCTTTGGCTAGCTGAATGGCTTCATCATCCACAAAACTTACATGCTCTACTGAGTTCACACCTGCTTTAATTGCAGACTTGATACCGTCAGTGCCGTGCGCGTGGGCAGCAACCGTTAAACCGCGTAAGTGTGCTTCGGTCACAATCGCCGTCATTTCCTCTTGGGAATATTGCTGAGCACCCACTTTAGTGCCTTTAGACAGAACGCCACCCGTTGCACAGAACTTGATTAAGTTAGCGCCATATTTAATATTTTCACGTACCTTTTGCCTTACTGCCCAAGGTCCATCAGCCACCCCTTCTGAAAATACTTTATGCTCATGGGTTAGGAGGTTGTTGTCACAATGGCCGCCAGTGATCCCAAGTGAAGGACCTGCTGCGTTTACACGTGGGCCTGATACGTCACCATCAATAATGGCATCGCGCAGCGCGATGTCAGCATAGCCAGCAGCACCAAGGTTACGAACTGACGTAAAGCCCGCATCTAGTGTGCGCTTGGCGTTTCTAACACCAGTAATTGCCGCACGAGGTGCAGTGCGTTGCAACCTTTTGTAGCCATGAACATGTGCGTCTGAAGTTAGGTGGACATGCATATCAAATAGACCGGGTAATAATGTGTGGCCACTTAGGTCTATCACTTCAGCGTCTTTTGGATAGGCTTTACGATTTGATTTTCCGACTGAGATAATCTTATTGTCTTCAACGACCACAGTTGCAGGTGAGATAAGCTTGCCTGACACCACATCAATCGCAGAGTCAGCATTTAAAACATACGTTTGCGCGTACACACTGCTTGAAACAAAGAGTGCCGTGCTCATCCATATTTTTTTATTCATGTTACTTCCTCATTTTTTGCTTGAGTGTAGAAAGAATATGGCTTGCAAACAAACCGATCGCGACCAATAACTGTTCCCATTTCAATAGTGCTATGTTTTTCTGTCTATTATCACTGTGTTAAACCAGAATAATGCAATGGCGGTTATAAATGCGATAGCGGCAAATAGCCCCCACATTAACTCTGGTGCCGCCATTTCTTGCACCAACACTTTATAGCTCCAACCAGATAAAAATCCAGCAAATAAGAAGCCCAACGCCATAGAAACAAAATAGTATCCCATATACAACGCAGCTTGAGATTGAGGCGCGATACTCGCGACATATTCTTGGCTTTTAGGAGAGGCAAGCATTTCACCAAGCGCGATAAGCAATATGACAGTGACAATGAGCTGACCACTTAACCAGTCGCTATCGCTAAGTAATGCGATAAACGCAACCGTCATCACCAGTAAGCCCGTGACTAACACATAAAATGGTCTAAATCGCTGACAGAGAAAGCTCACCAAAATTTGTGCGACCACAATCGCTGCAAAGTCTAAATTAATGAGATACTCAGGATTAATTTGACGATATTGTACGAGTTGTTCAGCAAGGGCTTGCGCTTGGAGCTGTGAAAGTGCCTGTCCATTATCGTGAAGCGCATTTAGCGTTTGTAGTATCAACTGTATTTGCTCATGCGGGACATTCACTTTGAGGTGAACCCATTCAAGCCTAATGGTTTCAATGGATACCGCGCCGCTTTCCTTAAGCTCGTTGAACAGCGTAAAAATGGCAGCAGTTAACTTATCAATATCAACATGTGCTAAAAACGCGACGCCAGAATCGCCAAACCACGCCAATATATCTCGGGTATCTGCATAATCACGGATATACACAGGTAAAGTATAAAAAAGCTGATTATATACAGTCCAAAAGCCTGCAAGGATCAGCAAATATAACGCAAACGGCAGGTTACTCACCTTCATCGGTTGTTGCCACCATGCTTTAGTCGGCGCTCGATTTATAAGCACTCTGTCCCACACCCAGTTAGCTACTAACCATATTGCAATCCAAGTAAACGCTTGACTGTAGTTAGAAAACCCAACGCCTGCTGACATCAATAGCGCCAGTGCGACAAACAGCGTAAGTGCTAAACGTGTATTACCCAGCACCGACTGCGCGGTTTTTAATACTTGAGTAAAAGATTGCTTGGTTTTAGGTAATGTTTGCGGATCTTTGTAAAATAACATCAAGGGAATAAAGTTTATGGCAATCCAAATCGCCGACATCATAAATACCGCATCCCAGCTTATGGCGCGCATATATCCCGCAACCAATGGGCCTAAAAACCCACCAATATTCACCATGGTATAAAAGATCCCAAATCCAAGGCCACGATTACCATCGTTTGTACTGTGGCTTACGGTGCCAACGACCACAGGTTTAAAGCAAGCGGCACCCAGGGCAACAAAGCTCAGCGCAGCAAAAAACGGCCAAAAACTCTGTGCCTGTCCCAATAAATAATAGCTTGGCGTCATGATCAAAAATGCAAAAAAGAACATCTTTTTATACCCAACGCGATCTCCTAGCGCACCAGTTACAACAGGCAAAAGATATAAAAAGAAGGGAATAATCCCCTGTACCGCGCCACGCTCTATATCAGTAAAGCCAATACCACCTTGCGACTTCGGTGTTGTCATGTAAATTGATGACACGGCGAAGAAGCCATACCAAGCGAGCCGCTCAAATATTTCCATGATATTCGCAATGTAAAAAGTTCGACCAAACCCAGAAGACGACGTTGACCGATTTGCCTCATTGAGATCTGGTTCACACCACTGCTGCTGATTTTGCATAATGACAATACCTGTTATCTTTGTTATTTTATATTGCATACAATATACACAAATAATAACGAGAGAAAAGTATCATGTCTTTATTTTATCTATTCCATACCTTTTATTGGCGAATACCCTCTATGCAAAAGCCGCGGCTAGGGTTTACTCCTCTAATTGCAATACTTGCCTTACTCAGCGGATGTAAAACTACGCGAAGCGATATTGCCGCTATTCCAAGCCCCGCTGATATGCGCTCTGAAATAAGCGTTAATGGTCGAGTCAGCACGTTGAGACACATTGATATCCAACATGTTGGTAAACAAATTCCGCTGACTTATAGCGATGGAAAAATAGCTAACTCGCGGGGCTATGACTGGTGGGTGAGTAAACATTTTGCGCTAAAAAGTGACTTTCCTGAGGACAAAGTAAAACTCTATTTAGAATTATTAGAAATGTCTTACCCTCACTATGTTGAATTGTTTGGTATGGCGCCTGCAGCGATTGATAAAAAGAGAATTGCTGTCGTTTATGGAAGTTCACGCCAACGTACAAAAGAAGCCATGCTGGACGACGGTTTTTTGCGAGGCGTACATGAAACGGCTGGTGGCGAAACCATGTTTTATAACCGCGCAGGGTACAACTTTCCGAGTCATCGCCAGCATCACCAGCGCTACATCGTGATCCATGAAACCATGCATGCGTTTCATATGGCTCTGAACGGTCACTCAACTTGGGCACCCAATTGGATCACTGAGGGAATGGCAGATGCCATTGCAAGCCACGTATATGATCCAAATAAAAAACAGTTAACTGTAATGGTTTTTGACCGTGCTCCAATGAACTATCTGCACTTGGGTTTACAGCAGTATCACCAAAGTGGACAGCCATCTTTTGAAGCAATCAACGATGACCCATCACTCAAACGCGGGCTCAACTTTTTTATCGTACATTTTTTATTGAGCGATCCTGAACGCTATCAATATTTTAAACGCTTTATTGCTAAATTAATGGAAGCAAACCCCCACTCTGAAAATACCTTGCCAACTGCCAATGCACTCTTAAAACAGACCTTCCCCAATTGGCCCCAGCTTGAACAGCAGTTTGCTGCATTTGTGCGCTCTGCCACACCAAGTTTTTATATTGTCGATGGGCCTTGGGAGCAAAACGGTGCGACATATTGGCTCAGAAATACCGAAAACAAAACACTTAATCGTCTCGACATTCATCCAAACTTTTCCTCTGCACATGCCGTGATGGATTTTCCCGCACCAGATAAAACACCTCTAATCAACTCACTTGATAAGAATAGTGTTGCAGCACTAATCGACTTCGAGCCGGAGCAGATAAAACGTGGGGAAATTGGCGTTGCGTTAATCGCTGATTTAACAAGCCAAAGCTTAGATGCGCGTCTTGGACACTCTAAAGTTGAAGAAGTTGATTTTAGTAAAGATAACTTACTGCAATTGACCCTTCAAGAAGGAGTAAAGTTAACGGTCTCAAGCAATCAAGCATTGTTCCCCGCAAAGTCTATCGCACTGCTGCCGCAATTACGCATGGATATCATGCAATATCATCAACTTGCGCTCACGCTTTCAAAGCAGAACGATGCGCTAGTTATTAAAATGAAAACACTACACCATGAGCAACTGGCTAGGTTACAATTGAGCCAAATCGACATTTCAGCGCTTAGCTTGCAAAAAATAAGTCTTCTTGGCCGAAATAATAATCATAGAATAGCGCCCTACTTTGCCGCGCATGATTACTTGATCACGAATGAACAAACCACTAATCCCTGGCACTTTAAAGGTGCATCGCTACTGCGCAGAGCCTTTAACACCTGTGTGGAATATAGCGCTCAGTTAAATGACTGTATGACCCCACTTCGCGAAATATTTAACAAGCAGAAATCAAGGACAGTCACTGAAACTGAGAATAAAACCCTCAACCACTTGATGCAAAATTGGCAAACAACACTTGGCGACGATGCGCTCTTTACGCTAAGTGGTATCAACATCCAGGACTACTTTTCTGACGGAATGCACTATCTTTACGTCAACAACCCCAGTAAGCATGCAGTTGCGCTAACTTACGGTAACTACAAAAAAATGCTAGCTTCAGGTGAACACCGTGTTCTATTGCCAAAACAAGTCTCTCAGACCTTGGTAATTAATTGGAATGGATTAACAAGACAAAAATCTCTTCTAACGCCGGAGAAACCTTTTGATGGGGTAAAAATGGAAGTCACTGTTCGTGACAATATTACCATCACGCTAACCGGTCCCTATTCAGGTGCATCGAGTGGTATATTACGCGTCGATTTTACTCCATTTCAATCATTTCAAAATGAAGGTTCACTTTGGCAGCAGCCTGTTACTTTCTTACCTTATCAAACACAAGTAATTAAAATAGATAAGTTACAAAGATTAAAAAATGGATTACTTGAGATCACGGGTGAGTTTGACGTTGATGGTGAACCGATTAGGCTGGTTAAAATAATCAATTTGTAGAAACAATTAATTGGAAGTCTGAAAAGCCAAATAAAGTAGGACCGATGGCTTTGTGCAAATAAGATTGAGTGTTTCATACAACGTGCACGACTAACTGCTCCCTCAACCTGAGCGAGCAGTTAAACACTTACAACCGGATTAAATTGGCCGTCTACGTAAGTTCATATTACGTAAAAAGTCGTTGGCTTTGCGAAATATTACTTCATCGCCTTAAATTGCGATGCTCACAATAAGCCTCTATCGAATCTGCGCTACCAATCGCACCGTGAAAAGTTTGCTCAAGCTGGGTAGTAAGTTTAAACCAATTACGTGCTTCTAGACCTAATTGCTCCAAAATAGGTTCTTGACGCGGTTCGATAAACCCGGGTTTATCAGCACGAATGCATCTTCCTGTAGAATCAACTAAGTCTAGATATGAACGTAATTCAAAGGGTATACCTTTGTGCATATGTTTTTTGGTATTTCCTAAAACCGCGCTAGATACTTTGGCTGTTTGCATCTTTTTGCAAACTCACACCTAAGTTTTATACTGGTGTGTTCTGAATCTTCTAGGTTACTAGCCAATTTTGCACGAATGGGGTTTAAGTCTACGTAAGCCATGCATGCTAACAAGGCTGAAGCATCAAGCAAGGCCTGAGATTTAAATCTCCCTTCCCAAAAGTGTCCGGTACATTCATCCTCTTGATTAGCACGTCGAGCGATGTGCTCATTGAGCCCTCTCATAAACCAGCTAATACTCGCTAAGCGGCTTCTATATTCATTGATTTCTTTGCTTAATTCACTTTTTTGCCCTTCGTTTAAGCATTCACCTTGTAAAAATTGCTGAGCGTGTGAAGATACCTTATAAAGCTTGCTCCAGCGTAGTAAAATAGCTTTATCATTGAGCCTTTGTGCTTTTTTATCATCGATATACAACACCACATGGGTGTGATTAGGCATTACCGCGTAAGCACAAACATCCAAGCAAAATATTTTGGCTAGAGAGAGTAAACGCGTTTCAACCCAGCCCCTCCGATGCTCATAAGACTTTCCTGTCAACATATCTTCACCACACAAAAAAGCACGGCGGACGCAACGTGACACACAATGATAGTAACGCGTATTTGACAAGTTGATTTGATACTTCCTAGCTAAGCCCATTGTTCTCTCCTTGAACGTATCAATGCTAATCGAAGAAATTAAAGCTTAGACCATGTCGCAAATTTGTAAACATTTGCATCTGTTCATGCCTGTCCTTAGTTGCATGCTTTTAGTTGCATGCTACCAGTTATCACCTACTCTTTGATACTTAAATACAGTAAACGCTAACCTCCTTATGCTTGTTCGGAGAATGAGCGAGGTTCCTGTCTTAACGCAAATCTTTACTTTTCCCCCTTGCCTAGTTAGCAAGTTTTAGGAGCAACATCAAACCGTGCTCCACTATGAATAATTTATGCGATCACCATGAGCGATTGGGATTGGATACCAGCAGTTAATTTTATCACTAACTTCAAGCAAAATATTAGTTATTCGAACTTTAGTTAATTAAATTGGATGTCCTTCAAAGTGCGTTTTACAAATGGTGCTTTAGCTTTTCCATACGCATCTTGGGAGGCTATACCTTGCGCTATTACCAATTGCTTCTGAGTTTCATACTCCGCACGCGCGTTAGGGTTGCTAAGCATATAAGCTTTAAATTTTTCTTGCTTTATATGTTCTTCACTTCCTTTTTCAATAGCATGCGCATGCACTTGAAACAACTCACCTTGATACATCACCGCGATGTCTTTTCTAGGACGAGTATCAGGAAACGGATTATCGCTGTGCTGATCTTTAAAGCCTAAATTTTTAAGATGTTCAACTGCTTGCGTTAATTGCCCGGGTTTGTATAACACAGAGATATCGATGATCCCTTTGCCAGCAACCTTAAAAGAGCTAGAACCAAAGTGTAGAAATTCAAGTTCAGGGTGTGCTAATGCCACCATCACTTCTTCTGCCACTTCAACAAATATTTCACGCCATGGATTAAAGCTAGCTGGGACTAATTGGTAAGGGACGAATTCAATTTTTGACATGCCTGTCCTTTTAAATTTTTATATAAAATAGTTAGAACCAATAAACTGGGTAATGCCGCTTGGGATTGCGCGACATATTGTTCACAGACAGCGCGACCAACAACATCAGCAGAGCCCCCACCAACACGGGATAAAATGCATACATATATCCCAAGTTATGAACAGACTCACCACCAATAATGGCGATTAGCGCGGTCGCTCCACCGGGTGGATGCAAGGTTCGAGTAAAGTGCATCACAACAATTGAGAGCGATACCGCAAGCGGTGCTGCAAACAGACTCTCTTCTCCAAGCAAAATAAAAATGCTGACACCGAGTAAAGCTGAAAAGAAATGCCCGCCCAGTAAATTTCTCGGTTGAGAGAACTCTGCCATAGGAGCGCCATAGAGTAAAACAGCAGTTGCACCAAAAGAGCCAATGAGCAATGCGCTGCCAACACCATATGGTAAAGCGAGGTTAGAAATCACCGTAATCAACAAGATCCCCACCATTGCGCCAACCCATGACCAAAGGATTTTCTTAAGCGGTTTTCTCGGAGGACACACACCTTTGGAGGCCATTCTTTTAAAGTAAACTTTCATGCGACCTAATAACCTTCGAGATTTATCAATGTCATTTTGCCAACGTTTGTATCGCGAGTACCGCCCGCTTAGCATCATTTACGGGCACAAAAATATGATCATGATAGAAGCCCGCAATTACATTCGCGCTAATATCAGCACCTTTTAACGCATTGGAAAATGCAGCAGTTAACCCTACGGCTTCTAGGCTCGAATGCACTTGCAAAGTAATTTTATTCATCACACAGCTGTAATCCAATCCATGTTCGTCTGCCATTTGCTTGGTGACTACCAGCGTTAACCCCTCGCGCTCCATAAAGGTCGCAATTGGATTGAAAATTACGCACTCAGCAAGGCTTTTTTGCACTGTACAAAATACAAAAGGTGTTTCATCAAGCGTCGGGGAAATGTCTTTTAATAATTGAGATAAATCACTAATACCCGTCACAAATTACCTCCCGATGTTGTTGATAGATCGCGGCTAGGCTCAAATGCATCGTAGCGAGGAAGCGGCGCGTCTAAGTCGTCCCAATTGGCTTTTGAAGAGATAAAATTATGTGATATTGGCCGCTCTTTGATATCCGAGTCCAAAATGCCAAGCCTTAACCTCACCCGCTTAGGATCGTTTTCATTCGAACTAAAAATTGGACTTGCGCAATGTTTGCAAAAATGGCGCTTTCTTCCAGGTTTAAACTCGAAGATGTTTAGTGCCTCTTCGCCACTGAGAATCACAAAATCACTCCACAGCACAAAGCCATTAGTTGCATAAGCTGTGCCTGTAGACTTACGACATAAAGAGCAATGACAATGAATGATATCGCTGATTGCTCCACGGATTTCAATTTGAACCGCTTTACACAAACAACTCGCCTTATAAGCCATACCTACCCCTTTGTGTTTCTGGTGATCCAAGTATCCAATTGATTGGCGAAATTTTGCTTATCAGCTTGAGACAAAGGCGGTGGCCCTTGAGTTTGCACGCCGCTGGCACGCATCGTGTCCATAAAGTCACGAATATTTAAGCGAGATTTTATGTTTTCTTTCGTCAGCAATTCACCGCGCGTGTTAAGTGCGGTGCACTTTTTCTCAATGACTTCGTCTGCAAGTGGAATGTCGCCAGTAATAACCAAATCACCTTCATTAACGCGCTTCACGATTTCGTTATCCGCAATATCAAATCCCTTTGGGACTTGAAGCTTTTGAATAAAAGGAGACGGAGGCGTTTTTAGATATTGATTTGCAACCAATGTAACCGTGGTAGAAGTACGCACTGCAGCGCGAAACAGCATTTCTTTTATCACCACGGGACAGGCATCGGCATCTACCCATATTTGTTTTGCCATAACAACTCTTTTAAATTTAAATTGGCTAGAGAATACTAAATTTGGGGATTAGGTTCACGCCTAAAATGAAACTCATATTCATCGTCAGCAAACTGCACAAATCCCAACTTTTCGTATAAACGCTTCGCGGGATTCGCTTTAAGCACCGTCAATACCCAAGGCAATGTTGAGTGGTTTTCTATCAAGCTTTTAATGACTTGTGCACCGAGCCCCTTTCCTTGTTGCTGGGGCTCTATTTGCAGCTGAAAGAGGTAATAGTCATGTTCACGTTGCTTAAACTTAGCCAAGCCAACACACTTTTCATTTATATAAATCAAATGTGAGCTTGGGTATTCGTATAATACTCTGGCTTTATGTTCAGCGTCAGTCAAAAACAGTCCGGCATTTTCTAAGTGCGGCACCATGGTCGCTTTACGCAGCGCCACTAGGTAGTCAAAGTCACTTTCTTTTGCCTGTATGAAGTGAATCTTATTCGTCCTCAATTTCGAATATTCCTTTTGCGTAAAGTACACCAAACCCAGATACGATGACATTCGTATCCGTCACTTCACAAAATAGCTCACCGCCACGTTTTGAAGCCTGATGTGCATGAAGTTTCTGTTTGTTTAGCGCCTTTGCCCAATATGGCGCTAACCCGGCATGAATTGAACCGGTAACCGGATCTTCATCGCCCCCATTTGCAGGCCAAAAGTAACGCGACACAAAATCAACGTCATTGCCTTTTGCTGTTACCACAACATCAAAAGGCGCAAGGGTTTTCAATTTATCGCTGTCGTACTCACAGCTGCGTACTTGTTGCTCAGTCTCAACAATCACAAAGTACGCTTGGCGATTTTTAAGTACCCGCGTCGGTGTTACATTCAGCCCTTCCAGCAGTGCGTCGGGGGCTTCAGTTAACTCAGGGGCTAAGTTCGGAAATTCCATCACAATGCGACCATCAGCCACTTGCTTCACAGTGAGTGTTCCGACTTCTTGAGTTTGAAATTTTATTTCACCTGACTTTCCCTTCTGATTAAAAAGTACATACGCAGCACCAAGCGTGGCATGACCACAAAAGTCAATTTCAGTAATTGGAGAAAACCACCGGATCTCATAATGATTGTTATCAACTGGCTTCAAAAAGGCGGTTTCGGAAAGGTTATTTTCGATGGCTATCTGCTGCATTAAAGCGTCGCTAAGCCAGTTTTCAACCTCAACGATTGCAGCGTTGTTACCACCAAAACGTTTACGCGTAAATGCGTCAACCACAAAATATTCGACTTGCATCTTTTACTCCTTTCAGAAACACCTAAAAACACAGTATAATTTACTGTAATTAGAAGCGAATACAACTTAAATAAACGTGTATAGAGGTTGATCTGTATGACCATGATGCACGTAGTTAAAATGAGTAGAACCAAGTCGAGGCTTATATGTTTACAGATGCTACTTTATCAATCCTATGTTTATATTCATTAGCAATGTTTGTCACTAGCCTGCTAATGATAGCGACAGCCCCTAAAACTGATGGTGAGAAACGCAAACAAACTATCACCGAGTACACTATGTTTGCACTTGCATCTGTTGCAGTATTTTTTGTCTCATTTTACACGCTGTAACTGCCAGCTGGGTCATCTCGATTGATGGCCCATGGCAATATCCTTTAAGACCTATTTTCCACTTTCAACCATTGTTTTTATCTTTAACGCCTTTTCGAAGTGGTCTAATTCGTGAGTTTGTATCCACCAAGTCGCCGCTTCCATAAGTAGTGCAGGGTCCGTGTTTTTATTGGCAAAAAAAGCGTAAAATGATACGCCAACGTTATCCCCTTTTTGTGCGATTTTTTTATCACATACTTCTATTATCTTGCTTCTTAGTGCCGCGCGCATTTTTGGTTAAATCCATACATCATGATCTACGATTAGTGTACCACCAACATCATCAGTATTCACCACTCCACGCGGCTCTACACCTTTACGGTTGATTATCATTTCATCGGTGCACAAGATTAATCTTCTTCACAAGCTTCCCTCTCCCTTACGTCTAGTTCGGTGAAACTATTTCTAAACGTAAAGGCATAAGCCGAATCTCCAAAACGACGCAGGTAATCGAGCCTTTCTTTGGCCTCATCTAGCGTCGGGATATGGCCCTCTTCAACCCACCATAACACGTAGGTTTCCTGTTCAGCGCGGTGAAACCATTCTTTTTTACGCGCCAAAAATTCCTTATGCGCGGTTTTAAACATAAAATCTTTGAGCGCTTGCTCCGACTGCCATACAGACATATTCACGATAATATTTGGATCATCAAACGCCTTAATCTCTGTTGCATTACCGGTTTCATCTTTCAAGCGCCAAATAAAGCCAGGGCTTTGCTCTGCGAGTAAATTAATGCGGTCTAAACTTTCTACAAAATATTGAATTTCTGGCGCATCCATTTGGTATTTAGCGGTGGCTATATTGAGTTGTGCTAATTGCATCGACGGCTTTTCCTTGTGGTGAGTTGCTACATTCTCCCAAACTTAACAATCATACTACTGTTTGCTCGCCGCCAAGTTAAGACAAAATTTAACCAAATAGAGATTTTTTCACCTTCTACATTTCTGGAAATGGATGCATATTGATGTATTGCACTATACGAGGTGCGTTTGCTGTGTTCGCGCTGCCACCATGAGGTAAAAACTGGTGCCAAATCACCATATCTCCGGCATTGGCTGCAATTGCTTTGGAGCCCAGTTGATGTAAGTATTCTGTGTTTGGAATACATGGATCCCATGGAGCCGTTGCAAGCCATGACTCTAGCTTTGTATGAAATCCTGGCACAACCGTTGTTGCACCCTGTTTTTCTTCAGTGTCTGATAGATACAAAATCCCTTGCGTGCCAAACTTGAGTTGCTTAGAGAAATCTAAATCCCAATGTAGATCAGGACCTTGAAAGCTAGATTGTGCAGTTTCAGGCGGGTTGAACCCACACTGATCGGCTGAAACTATCAGTTGTTCGCTTTGCCATAACTGGCTAAAGGCCTTATGAATTCTCATTGAATTCCGATTGTCTTCCAGTGCTTTATGTTGTACCAAATGCACCATACTGCGACTCAATTTTTCGTGGTTAACCTTATACCAAGTCTTTGGTTCTGCTAATTCAATCTCCAAATAGTCTTGGATGGCGTTTCTCGCATTGGCACAGCCTTCGGCACTCACTGCATTTTTAACGATGACATAGCCGTTGTCCTGCCAGCATTTCAGGTCGTCCTCAGTGAGTACATCCGGCATATTCTGAACAGCAGCTATTTTTTCTTGATAACTGTCGGGGCAAGGTAAGTGGCAGGTGACATGTTTTAGCAATGCTATTTTTTCACTACTCGGCTGAGCAATTGTTACAATTGCATCAATAAAGCTATCGTAATCATAAGCATATTGAAACTGTAACTGATGTGCTTGAGATAAACTTAAGCCCAGTATGTCAAAAGTCGCTTTATATAATTCGAAACTAACTGGCTCTACCTGCTGCTGTTTATTTGTAAAAGTGCCGTTGGCCTGAAGCCAGATTTTTTTGAGTGTGGATAAATGATAAAGCGCTAGAGCAAGGTTTACATCGCACATTATTTTACAACCATCCTTTAAATTAGAGTTGTGTGTTCCTTCCTTAAAATTTTATTACAAAGACGTTTTTTTTCAATTTTTACCGCTTACACCTCATTACACTATACGTATCACTAAACATGAGGATTCAGAAATGAAAAGAGCAGACTACTTCAATCAGGCACCTGAGCTTATTCAGCACTTATTGGGACAAGAGGAATTATTAAAACAGCAGGCACATACAACTTTTGGAGTCACAATCTGGGAGCTCGTTAAACTTAGAGCATCACAAATCAATCAATGCGCTTTTTGTATTGCAATGCACACTAAACAGGCACTAGAGTATGGTGAAACCACTAATCGAATTATTGGATTAAGTGCATGGCAAGACATGCCGTTATACACCAATAAAGAAAAACTGGCATTAGCGCTTTGTGAAAAGCTGACAAACGCACAAATGATTGACGACGCTTTTTATCAAACACTCAATGTAGAATTTGATGATAAAGAATTGACTACGTTAACTATCGCTATTAATGCCATCAACAGCTGGAATCGGATCGTGAAAATGTTTAAGCCGAATGTAGAGTTCAATGAGCACAGATCTAACGCTTGAATTAATAAACCCAACAGGTGAAATCGCTAACTATGTGCAAGCTATCTGGTTTGCACAATCACACAAGTGCGGAGAAACTTGGCTTCCAAGCGACGGGGCAACTGGATTTATCTTCCCTCTTCGTGGGCTCGTTAGTTTCAACGACAATCAGCTCACAGCCCCCTTTTATCTACAACCAATTGCCATTCAGTCTAGCAAAGTCAGCTATTCTGAACAGGCATGTTTTTTCGGGATCCGCTTTAAACCCGCGGGACTGGCATTTCTGAAAACGCTGCAACATCCTATAGCAAATCCCAAAAATATATTGCCCTTGTTGAACACGCTACAAAAAAGTAGTGCCAACCTGACAGCATTACTTCAACTCCTAGAACCAATATTGAATATGCCAATTCCTCGACACAATTCTATCCTACATACCCAAACACTCCTTGAGCATATTGTTTCAATGACTCCTTTAGAGCAAGCATATGCTCAAACTCCGATCGGAAAACGGCAATTAGAGAGACAAGTTAAAACACATTGTGGGATTACCCCTAAACATTTAGCTCGCATTTATAGAGTTCGATTGGCTAAACAAAAACTGAGAGAAACACCTGACATTAACATCGCTCAACTCGCGCTAGATTGCGGCTACGCTGATCAATCTCATCTTATTCGCGAATTTAAAACTATCTTTCAGATCACACCGGCAAAATACACAAAGCGACTAAAAGCTGCAGACACAAGGTTACCTGCAGCTCGGTAAATTTTTCAACGACCAAGAATATAAAAGCAAGGTGAATTCATTGCTACTTATTCGCGCAACGTGCTACCAAGGTTTCGCTTAAAAATTGATTTACCTCGGTTTGCACTTTTTTGTTAAAGCTATAGTGACCCGAGTTAAGTGCGATATGTTTAAATGGATGAGAAAAACTAGCCTCGCGTAAACCAGCTTCTATATATCCGGCCATTTTGTACGATGGCCAAATTTCATCGTGTTTGGCAGAGACCAGCAGCACTGGCCCATTAGTGTTTTCAACCGGGATGCGAGCGGCTGCAATTGCTTCAGGTGTTGCCTCTGCCAATGCAGCCTCAAAGGCAGGTGTAAACTCTCCCGTTACGTTCCCCTTTTGCATTTTCCATGACAACAGTGGTGCATCAATGTAGTCCAGAGCATTGCCGCTAAGCGTCCAACTCGAGCGAGAAGACAAGGTCTTAACAGCATTCCAGCTTACGTGACTAGGCATGACGGACACTACATGGTTTATCTCATCAAAGTGCGCACCGAGTAATAACGCAAGCTCCGCTCCTTTAGAAAAACCATACACCGCCACGCAATTTGGGTCTATCTTTGGGTCTGCACTCAATGCTTTTATCCGTTTGGCTATATCATCCAAAGATAATTCAGCTGCACTGCTCGATGTATTTTCAGTGCCATAATAACCAAGTGCAGCTACTGAGACACCAATATCATTAAATCCATCTAAAAATGGTTTCCACTGAGGATTAGCGAGTGTATTCCCCCCTTCGCTGCCACCTAACACCACAACCAATGGATGAGTCTGACCATCATCGATAAACTGACGTTTAACATCTGGTATAGTCGTGTTTGAGCAGGCTGCAAGAAGCCCTACCAAAGAAAATGGCATTATAGTTTTCATCATTTTATTACCTTTTTTGAGTTAGCTGAGCCCTATGTTGCTCAGTTGTTGTTTGAGTAGTTTTGCACCGCCCCGGCTGGTCACAACTTGTAAATTGCTATCTCGCAACTTGACAAGGTAACCCCCTGTAACCCAGCGTTCAAACGCCGTTATCGCGCTTTGGTTTACAATGGCATTACGGTGAACTCTTAAGAAATGTGTTGGCAATTGCTGTTGGATCTCCTCAAGGGAGCCATCAATGGGATATTGCTGTCCATTACTAAACGCAATGGCTTGACCGTATTCTAGCTTGATAAGTTCGATACTGCTGACATCAATTAGTGAGGTTTTCCCCGCCACCTTACTCGTTAAAGTAGCGGCGAATCCTGTCGCGATAACACGATTGACTCTTGATAGCGCCAACGCTAAGCGTTCAGTACTATACGGTTTGAGCAAATAATCAACCGCGCCGAGCGTAAAGGCCTCAACCGCAAACTCACTGTAGGCCGTGGTAAAAATTATCGCACCTGCAAACCCCGTTCCTTGAAGTTTCTCGACCAAAGTAACACCATTGCATTCTGGCAAGTTAATATCGACAAAGACAATATCTATCGCAAGTTCTCGATATGTATCAAGAAATACTAATGGCGTGTTACAAGTCAGTACCAAGTTGTGCTTGGTGATCTGGCTAAGTTGTTCAGTTAATTTATCAATGGCTGGTTGCTCATCTTCCACAATGGCAATGTTCAACATTCCTTTGCTCCTCGTGTGAGTGAAAAGCTGACAACAGCACCACCTGTGTGCATGTCGTTACCAAGCCTAAGTTCAGCATTTTCTTCTAACTTTAACCGTGAGCGCGTGATCGAAAGACCGAGTCCCGCATCTGACGAACTCAATATGTCCTGCTCCTTAAAGCCCACCCCGTTGTCACTGATTTTAAACACTAACTGGTTCGCTAACTTTTTGATTAATACATCAATGTGAAGCGGCCTACTGTTGCCATGTTTTACTGCATTTTCCAAAAGTGGCTGTAAAATCATTGGCGGTATTACTTCGCTCAATAATGCATCGTCGATATCAAAGTCGATGATAAGCGCATCCCCAAACCGGCTTTGCTCTATCTCGCACCATTGATTTAGTGCAATTAGCTCATCGGCAACGGATACTTTGCTCGGTATTTTTCCGCTTGTCACAGAATGCGTTAATGAATATCTTAATACCGCAGCGAGATTATGAACCAAAGACCGTGCTGCTTCTGGTTGATTTGGTACAAAGGCTGCAATTGTGTTGAGGCTATTGAACATAAAGTGCGGGTTTAACTGACTGTGTAATAACTTAATTTCAGCTAGTTGGCGAAGCTGTTTTTCTTGTTTTAACAACTTTTGGGAAAGGTAGAACTTAATCACCACAAAAATACCGCTAGACCAAGGCAGTGCGATGGTTAGCGCCTCAAACAGTGAAAATGCATGGGTATTTAACATTCCACTTCTGAGTACACCCCAACATAAACAGCCCATTACCATCAGTCCGTAAAAGCCGATATATTGCAGCGGCCAATTGCCTATCTTGAAACGGATGATGAGTACGTAACTTATCACCATAGGTAACCAGTAGAGGAACACAACCGCCAAAATAGAAGAGAGCGCGATATTTGCCGACAACAACATGCCCCGCTGCACCCAATCGGTAAGACTGATAGCAAAACTTATTGCGGCAACGATGGCTAAAATTGCGAATTGTTCATTTCGCTGCAATGTGAGATTGACCATAATCAATACAAATAGTGACTGAATACGTTCATGGTACGCATTTAGCGTCGAAAAGCACTCTGAATGTTGCTGAATGGTCGCTTTTCAATGCTAAATGGTTATCTGTATTAGTCCACACTTTTACATCCAGTCAAAGTGCTAAAAATAGATTAACTTGCTTTAAACCGTAAACACTTGAGGCTGCTTTGCTCATCAATGTCTTTAAATTCAGGTGGGTTTTGTAAACGTTCAACAAATGTGAGGGTTGGTGCCTCTCTGGTCATTTCATCAATCAGAAATTGGCTTGAAACATCGGGAGAATTCACACACGCCAACACTTGGGCATTTGGCGTAAGTAACTCAGGAAGCTTTCTTAAAATACGTTGATAGTCTTTGGTCAATGCAAAGCTGCCTTTTTGAAAGCTTGGCGGATCAATTACGATAAGGTCGTACGGCCCATATTTACGCACTTTTCCCCAAGATTTGAATAAATCATGGCCTAAAAAAGACACCTTACTGAGGTCGTGTTCATTGAGTTGATGGTTGACTCGGCCTTGCTTGAGCGCCGCTTTTGCCATATCTAGATTCACAACATGGGCAGCACCGCCCGCAATCGCCGCAACAGAAAACCCACAAGTATAAGAAAACAGATTAAGTACCCGAGCCCCCGCAGACTGAGTTTTAACAAACTCACGACCCAAACGCATATCTAAAAACAGTCCCATGTTCTGCTTTACGCCAAGCTTTAGGCCATATTTAAGTCCATTTTCTTCAACGATAGGCATAGCAGTTAATTCACCATACAAGATCTCGAGATCTGAGTCAGGCAAATAACGATGTTGCAGCAAAATAGCAGAGAGTTTTCCGTTAAATGCTTCTGTCTCCACAAGTGATAATAGTGCTTGCTTTAACGACGCAATAAGGTCAACGTCGTGCTCCTTGAATAAAGAGACTAAGAGCTGACCTTGTAACCAATCTACTGTGATTTGTTCAAGCCCTTCATAGCAACGACCACGTCCATGAAATAGACGCCTAAGCTCGTTTGGTACTGCTTGGGTTTGCAGATGATTAAGGAGGGTCGATACAGGGTTTATTGCTGTCATGTCAGTGTCTGGTTATGCGTAAAGTTCGGCATTTTACTTGTTACTTCACAGCAAAAGCAAATGGTTAAGGCCTGCTTATCTTTCACGTTTATTTTTAGCAACAAAGGAAACCAGTCTTATGGACGCCACAACATCGTTGTTGCCCCGCTAAAACCGATTAACCAATTGAGATAAGAAAAATCTTCGTGATGGGAGGCAACAAAGCCCATTCTCATATAAAGCTTTTTTGCTTGGGGGTTAGAATCAATTACATCAAGTCGTAAAGCGTGAAACCCGCTTTGTTTGGTGTAGCGCTGCAGTGCCACTAGAAGCGCAGTGCCAACACCTTGTCCTCTGACCGATTTTGCAACAGCGATGCCGTCCATCACTACTTCATTGGGCGCAGGCTTTCGCTCAAATAGGGTAAACACCGCTGCGGCTTTAACCCCGCCTAGCAAGCCTAATTCATCAATGAGTCCAGTAAAGCCCATATTCGATGTAAAACCGCCTTTGCCATATTGAAAGCCCGCAACCCCCACTAACTTGCCGTCTGCAAAGGCAGCAAAAGAGTATTCTGAGATGAAGCTCTTCGCGATAATAGTGATCAGCTTATTGCGATCCGGCACTGCAGCTTTGAATTTGCTACCAAACGCGTCTACATAAAGCTCAGCAGCCGCTTGTGCATACTCAATGTCCCATCCTTGTGTTATTTCTATTTCCATACTTTACCTCAAGCTAACGTATCGACTTCAATATTAGGTCAAAATTAGCTTAGGTATGAAGTTCGAATTTGTAAAAAATTCGAGTCGATTATGCATGTAACTTAATTGTTAGTTTGCGCCATACACGTTCAACGGGTCCCACTTTAAAGAATCGCCCGTAAATCACATTCAATAGCAGCTGCACTGCCATAATAACAAGCCATAAGAGCAAGAGCTCACTGCGACTTAGCGTATTATGTAATCCAAAGCCATAAAATATCACCACCAATAACAGTGACTGTCCAATGTAATTGCTCAGCGCAAATCGACCCACTTGATTTATCGCCTCAAGGGGTTTGAAGCGATGCAACCAACGGTTATATAGTAAAGACAACAAAACCAAGTAAACAATCGCTTGCAGCTCCCGGTTAAGTACAATGATCATTTGTTTAGCGTAAGACAACACTGGGATATGTGAACTTTGCAGCCAATGAAAATAACGAGCTTGAGTGGCATAACACGACACCGCAATCAAGCAAAGCAGTGCCACAACCACAAATGGGCTCAGTTTAGTCTTTGAAAACAATCCCCATTGAAACAGCTGCGAGCCTATCAGCATCATCATTAACGTGGACCAAAAAATACTTGAATAAAACAGCTTACCTGTGTGGACCTGCGGGCTGTCAAAGTTTTCCTGCCAATACTCAGTTAAGCTTGGCATTTCTTCCAAAGTACGATGGATGGGTGTCCGTGGTTCGGTTTTATTCTGCCACCGATTAATCACTTTTTGCTGGTCTCGTGTGCGAGACGCTTCGTCCACATTGAGTGCTGCTTGGTAAGCATCGTATTGGGCGATGGTGCGCTCTGCTCTGCCAAAACCTGCAACTAATATAAACGCCAAACAAATTACTATGCTGCCTTTGATGGCCCGGGTGCCAAGTAATATGACGGTGGTGGCAATCATTCCTATCACGGCATAGTGATAGAGAATGTCGCCACTCCAAATACAATAAGCATGAACAAGACCGAGTATAAATAAAGCCACTAGCCTTGCCGCACTTAATTTAATAGCAAATTCAAATGGCTGTTTTTGAAGAATAATCGTAAGGCCAGCGCCAAATAACATCGCCAGCAGCCCGTAAAACTTGCCCTGAGCAAACACGTACACCCAGTACCTTACCTCACTGTCTATATCTGTCATAAAGCCATATTGGTAACTGCCCCATGGATTGGGATAGGCAAAGCTTTCGATGTTGATAAGTAAAATACACAGAATTGCTACCCCGCGAATAAAGTCGAGGCTGTTAAGACGATTTTTTTCAGCACTAGTCATCAGAGCTACCCATGCTGCCCGACTGTCCATCATGGTGAGCAAGCTTTGTATTTTCGCTATCGAGCAGTGTGGTAATTTGTGCAACCTGCGCGCTAAATTCATCAAATTGCGTGTCACTTAGCTTAGTGTTTTTTGGTTGTTTTAGGGTGAGTGGATTGATGGCTTTTCCGTCTTTATGCACTTCATAATGTAAGTGACGCGCCTGCGACAGGCCGGTATTACCAAGGTAGCCAATCACATCGCCTTGCTTTACTCTCGTCCCATTTTTGAGGCCGTTCGCAAAGCCATTTAAGTGAGCATAAAGTGTTTGATAGCCTTTGCCGTGATCTAACACTACGCGATTACCAAAGCCGCCGCCCCACCCAGCTTTGAGTACTTTTCCAGAACCCGCAGCCATAATAGGCGTACCAACAGGCGCACCAAAATCGATCCCTTTGTGCATTCGGGTGTAGCCCAATACCGGGTGATGACGTTTACCGAAGTTTGACGATAACCGAGCACCGTTAAGCGGAGTTTTCATTAAAAAGCTTTGCGCGAGGGTACCATCTGGGTGGTAGAAAGCGGTCGTTCCGCCATTATCAGTAAACCGGTATAAGCGGTATTTTTCTTTTCCTGAAAGTAGCGCAACATGTTGTAATTCTAAAGGTTTGGAGATTTGCTTGAGTATATCTTCGGCTGCCACAAGCTGCTGTTCTTGAAATACAAAATCAATTTGATCGCCGGCATATACTTCTCTTTGAAAATCGACAAGGTGAGATAAGGCCACGATACTTTGATTGATAATATCATTGGGCACCCCGATTTTGCTGGCGTCCACAAAAAAACTAGAATCTATGCTTGTCGATAAACGCTTTGTTTGCGTGACGGTTTCAAGCTCACTTAGCGATGCATGCCACTGTTCATCCGCTCTTTTAATCTCAATAACCTGTGCAAATGCATATTCAAAGCGGATCAGCTGTACTTGTCCGTCTACAAGCTCTGCTTCTATTAACTGTCCAGCCTTGAGCTTAGTCAGTGATGTCCACGTACTCACGGCTTGTTCCACCAGCCAACTATCGCGGTCACTGAATGCAAACTCACTTAAAAGATTCGCTAAACTCTCACCCGATTTAAGTTCAAGTAAACGAATATCTTGAACTGGCTTTAGCTCCTCTGTGATTTGGATTTGGGCCGTGACTGAGTCTTCAGCGGATCTATTGAGTACAACAACTTGACCTTGTTCTGCTTGTACCGACACAAGCGTATTCTCTTGCGCTTTATTGACCGAATGAGTCTGCTCGGGTTGTTTCGAGCAGCCAAAAGTTGCCATCATTGCAATGGCGATAGAAAGCTTTTTAATCATGTTAATTTTCCAATAAGGTCAGCGGATCAATGCGCGTGTTGTTATGCAGAGCTTCTAGATGTAGATGTGGACCAGTGACTCGACCGGTTTCACCTATGGTACCGATCACTTCTCCTTGCGATACTTGCTCACCCACTTCAACATCAATGCTATCAAGGTGTGCGTAGAGACTTTGATAACCATTGTCATGATGGATCAACACCACTTTACCGTAATTCTCAGGCAAGGTTTTATCATCAGCAATCGTGACCGTACCGCTGGCAACCGCCATCGCAGGTTCACCAACGCCGCCAGCTAAATCCAGTCCTTGATGTGCTTTATTGTGACGAAAGTTCGATATATGCCCAAACCTTGATGTTATTTCAGGTGTGACGACCGGGTATGTCCATGTTTTACTGACCATCGCCGTTCCCATTGTCCATTGAATATTGCCATAGGCTAAACCTGAACTAAGCAACACAAAAAACCCTATCAACGCAAGGTTACTGGGCTTCTTTTTAGATTTAAGAATAACGCTAAAACGCTTTTTATAATCATCTAAAGTCAATGAGTTAGATGTAAAATTTGCTGTCATATTCATCGTTTTCGGCGGAGCAGCAGCCCGTTTTAAAGAGTTCATTAATGCTTTGCTATAAGCCAAAGGCTCAAGGCCGTGCTTCGCTATCGTCACCTCATCACAGCGATATTCCATCGCTCGAATAAAGCCCTGTTCCATTTTTGCAATAAACGGATTAAACCAAGCAAGCGTCGCGAGTATTCGCCAAATTACGACGGCAATGTGATCGCCTTTATCTATGTGGGTTAACTCATGCAGAATAAGTGCTTGCTGTTCTGCCTCTGGTAGCGTGTCAAATTCCACCGGCAAATACACTTTAGGTTGCCACAGTCCGAACACAAAAGGAGAGCAAGTAATTGGCAATTGATAGCAACTCGGTGCGCCGAGCTTTATTTTTGAGGCGGTGCTACAGAGGCGTTTTACTCGCCAATACTGTCGCCCAAGTACCAAAAGATGAGCGATTAGCCCAACGCAATAGACCATAAATACAGCCATAAGCGTCAGGTTTAGCCAGTCAGACGCAACTTGAGTACGCTTCGTCATCGCCAGCAGCGGCTCTGCAAATTGTTGTAAATTGGCATTAAACAATATGGCTGGAATCGCGTTGTGTTGCCCCATGTGTTCAAGTGGGATCCAAGGCACAAAAGTCACTGCCAGCACGCCCCACCAAAGTCCTTTATTCTGTACATACCGAGCGGAAAATTTCACTCCAAGCGCGTACGTTAAGCCACTAAGCGCCACCCACAGCAAGACCGAAAGTAATATTAGTTCCATACCCTACTCTTTATCACCTTGCGTCTTAGCTAACTCATCTAACATGGCTTCCAATTCATCTAATTCATCCGCTGCAATTAACTTACTATCTGAAAACATAGCGACTGGAAGTGGTTCATCCAACTCCATGATTTGCTTTGCAAACTCTTGAGCATAAAGTGCGAGAGTCGGTACTTTAGCAAGCACAGCTGAGTATATTTTTTTGTTGCCTTGCATTTGCTCGGTGAGATAACCCTTTTCACACATTCTCTCAAGGGTTTTTCGAGTTGATGAGTAGCTCCAGCTGAGCTTTGATCCTATTTCTGTATGAATTTCTTTGCCCGTTCTTGGCTGTTCACGCCAAAGGCTCTTTAAAACGATTAGTTCGGTTGAGTTTGGTTTCATTGTTTTTCTCACAACTGCGACATATGTCACACGTTAACAAACAAAAAAGTGCGACACAAGTCGCATGTTGTGCTTTTTTAATTTTCACCACGAAAAATGGCGACATTATCAACAGCACTTATACTTCAAGTTGATATGCAAAAAATGAGTTATCTGTAGTGCTAGAGCTAATTAATATTCGCCATAAACTATGGCTGCTAATTGTATTTCCCGTCATCGCGCTTGCCTTACTGCTTGGATATGCTTTTAACCGTTACGCTCACCTTGAGTCAGAAGTAGAATCTCTATACGCCGATCGTGTTGTGCCGCTTATTCAAATAAAAAAAGTATCAGATCACGGTGCGATTCAAATTGTCGACATACTTCATAAGTATCGTGCAGGACTGGTCTCCAAAGACGAGGTGCTAATGCAAATAGCAGATGCTACTCGGGTCATGAACAACGTGTGGCAAAGCTATCTAAACACTTATTTGGTGACGGCGGAGCAAGTCAAGGTCGAACTCATTGAGTTCCAAATGCAGGCCGTATTTACGCATATTGCCACAATCCAAAGCGCGATAGATCAAGGGACATTTTTAGCTATTCCGCAAAATCAGTTTATTACCGCACTCTATGAAAAGTTCGATCCGTTAACTGCATCATTACAAGCACTCACCAAGGTACAAAATGATGTCGCACTCGGTATTGTGGAGCAAACCGAGCAACAATTTAGCCAACTAAAGTTGTTGCTCATTACTTTTTCTGTGATTGTATTGGTGAGCTTAATTGCCGTTGGCTTCGCCTTATACCGCTCTATTCAACATCCAATCGATCATATTCGCTCGCAAATTAACCACATTATTGAGAGCTCGAGTCTCGAAAAACGTATCGACATTGATAATCACAATGAATTGACTGATGTTAGCCTTGCCATCAACCAGCTCCTTAGCCACATCCATGTGATCCACCAGCAACTGGTAGAGGCGGAAAAATTATCGAGCCTAGGTAGTTTAGTTTCAGGATTGGCTCACGAGGTAAATACCCCACTTGGCGTCTCAATTACCGCGGTGTCGTCCTGCCAAGAACAAGTGGATGTGATGGAAACAGGCATGAAAGCGCAGCGTTTATCGCACGCTGAGTTTTTAGAAATTATGGCAGCATTGGATTCTGGGTTGTCTATCGCAGAGCGAAATCTCGGCAAAACGGCAAAGCTAGTACAAGAGTTCAAGAATATCTCTGCAGAGCAAGAAACTGACGTCGAGCAACTTGTCGACCTAGAAGCCGTTATTCGCGATTATTGCGAACAAACGGCACGTTTCCAGTTAAAGATGCGCGTTGAATTTAGCGCAACAGGAAAACTGGAACAACTGGTCAAAATCAACGTTAATGCGCTACAGCAAACCTTATTACAACTGCTTGAGAATGCCCGAATTCACGGCTATAGCGATGATATTAATACCCAGCCCTTTGCTGCTGTTCGTTTAGAGATCACTGACAATAAAATATTTATTCGAGTTAAAGACGAAGGCATCGGTATGAGTAATGAGGTCCTAAACCGGATCTTCGAGCCCTTTTACACCACAGCTCGCCAACATGGTCATGCCGGGCTTGGACTTTCCGTCACCTATAATCTCGTAAAAAAACATTTAGAAGGTGACTTAAAAGTCAATTCCAAAGCCGGAAATGGCACCACTTTTACCATCTTGTTGGCGAACAAAACGTTGGCACAAACCGCCTAACCAACTTGTGCCCTAATAGCATACTTAACGAGTGACAAAACCTCCGTTAACAAACAAAGTTTGCCCAGTCGTCCAGCGTGATTGCTCCGACGCAAGATAAAGCACCGCAGGAGTAATATCGTCTACTTGCCCTAGCCGGTTCATTACACTTGCAGACTGCAAATAATTAACGGTTTGCTCGTTTTCTTCGCCACGGAAAAAGTCTGTGTCAATTGGACCTGGTGCAATAGTATTGACGGTCACTCCTCGATGTCCGATTTCCTTTGCCAGCGCACGAGTGAAATGCTCAAGTGGTGCTTTTGAGCCAGCATAGAGTGCATAATTTCCAGTAAATGCTGCCAGCAGCGAAGTGCCCATATTAATGATCCGACCATTATCACGAATATGTTTAGCGGCTTCTTGCATCACAAAAAATGCCCCTTTACAGTTGATCCCAAACAGCCTGTCAAAATCTTCCTCGCTATATTCAACAAACGGTTTTTTGCTGATAGTGCCGGCATTATTGATAACGATATCTACGCCGCCAAACTCACTAATAATATGCTCAAATATATTCATTACTTGCGCTTTATTGCTGACATCTCCGTGTACTAGCGTCGTCCTAACACCCAGCGCTTCAACTTCCTTCTGGGTTTCAAATGCTTGTAGTTTAGAATGGGCACTATGATAGTGAATAACAAGATCAGCGCCTTGCTTTGCCAGCGCAATAGCAAAATCCTTCCCCATATTTTTGGCTGACCCAGTGATAAACGCAACCTTACCTGTTAATTGCTTAGACATACCTATTTCTCCTACTTGAAATATTCAATCGACTTTTAGTGTAGCTAGGTGAAAGGGATACAGGTATAGTGATTTTAGTCATTTACTAATTGCATTTTTTACATCCGCTATGAAATCGATTACTGAAGAAGATTTATTTGTTCTTACCGTTGAATCTGGCAGCCTCAAATCTGCGGCTGAGGTGATAGGTACCGATCCGTCCTCGGTAAGCCGAAAGCTCGCAAACTTAGAAAGTCGATTAGGAGTAAAACTTTTACAGCGCTCCACTAAACAAACAGCCGCAACTGAGGTTGGGCTTGAGTACTATAAAGGCGTAAAGCAATTACTTGATGAAAAAAGGGAATTAGAAGAGTCGATTTCAGGCACCTCAGCACTGCCTTCTGGAACATTGAGGGTTGCAGCCCCACACGACTTCGCCGAGCGCTTCATTGCACCTGTGGTACAAACCATGATAACCACCTATCCAGAGCTCAATATCGAGTTACTGCTCGGCAGTCATTTTGAAGATCTCAAGGCTAAACAAATCGATATTGCAATTAGGATTGGCAAACTGGATGACTCCTCCTTGATCTGCCGACAACTAGGTCATGTACCACGGGTCTTGGTGGCCTCTAAATCGTATATTGAACGCATGGGGCAACCACAACGCTTTAGCGATTTAAGCAAACTGGACTTTATCTTTTACAATAAACCTAAACTTGATAATCAGCTCATTCTCGGTAAAGGCCTGCACCGTGAAGCCGTAGCGGTAAGTGGTAAACTCATCGCCAACAGTGTTGCAGTGCTAAAAAATTGGGTAAATGCTGGCCTTGGTGTGCATTACGGGCCGCTATGGGCATTTAAAGATGAATTAGCTATAGGCAGTTGTGTACAGCTACTACCTGAACTACACGATGAAAGCTATCCTATTCACGCGCTGTACTTGTCGAAGCAATATACTCCCGCAAAGGTACGGGAGTTTGTTGAGCTATTAACTTCAACCTATCAGCAATACCGCTTCGATTGAATCAAACTAACCTATTTCAAACGAAGTTACCCCGAACACTCGCGTTAATGGCAAGTCTGGGCGTTCAGCGGTGTACATTCTTGCGGTTTCAAAAGAAAGTGACATCTTGTACTTTTGTGCAAGCGCAACAGCAGCTGCATTTACTTCTGGCACATCCAAATAAATGGCCTCAGTTGCTGATACCTTGGACCTAAGCGCTAAGAAGAGTGTTTCTGCAAGTTCTACGTTATCAGCGTAAAGAGGGCCTATTTTATAGCCGACGTGACAAGGACGGATCACACCTATGGCTACAAGTGTGTCATCCTGTTTAATGCCTAAAGCGTGGCAGTTTGGCTGGTTAATCCAAGCGTCAACAAAGACTACTCTTTTGGCTGGGAAAAACACACTGTCGTAAGCAATGACCTCTTCTATCGGTAATCTTTCAAGTGCCACTAAGTTTGTGCAATCAGGCGTTTCGCCGCCACCCACTCCTTCGTAGCGAATATTACGATAGGCGAGCTTAAAACCCGATTTTTTGTAATTCTCTTGCTGCGCGACCACTCCATCCAGTGCGACGTTAGAACCAGCTAAATATTGAAGTCCAGCCTGCCACATCTGCATCCCATAACCCTGACCTCGATATTCTGGTTTAACAATATAAAAGCCTAAAAAACAAAATGAATCATCGTACTTAACCACCGAAATCGAAGCGATAGGTTCATCGCCAAGATAGCCAATTAAAAAGCCATTTGGATCGGCTTGATAGTAGCACCGTGCGTCGCTAAGCCCAGGGTTCCACCCTTCTTGCAGAGCCCACTTTGCTGCAATTTCTAATTCAGTTAAGTTCATTACTTTTATATTGAATATTCTATTTTCCATGGCGTATCTACTTTCCTCACCTGATTTAGTTTGTATTATAGCGGACAATCCTGCACTGCAATGGCCCTATCATAGGCATAATAAGTCTCAAATTTGGAGCAAATATAAAGGACAGGCACACTAACGCCCGAACAATTATTATCACTGATTGATTTTCCACACGCCTCGCTATATGGTGTGCACCAAATACGAGCCTAACGTATTAATTACCAAAAAATAAATCATAAAAAGGAGTTGTTTTATGGCCCTCTACATTAAAGATTCGGCGGTCGCATGTCCTGCGGAAAAAGTGTTGCAAGCTACAGGCTTTTACAAGCCATTCCCGAGCACCCAAGATGTCGCGTTTAATGACACTCAGCTATTACCAATAGGACTACTTGCATATTCAAAGTTAGACGTAAACAGCGATGATAATGTACTTATCGCATTACCGATTTCTATGGAGATTTTTGATGGCGACCTTCCTTATATTTCCTACTCACTGACAGACATTGGGTGGCAAGTTGACGCTCACAATGTTGACAACCTAAGTGAAGATAAGGAGGATTTTGAAGACTATAGCGAATACCATCAGCAAGCAGCCAGCTTCTACGCCAAACATCAACGACTTAACTACTCTCTTGACGAAAACGAAGAAAGCGACCCGCTCTTTGAATTAGGTGGCCAACCCATACTTGGTTGCAATTGGGACGCCTATTTGTGGGATGAAGAAGGTGATGATGAAACGCGCTATTTTGACGCTATGGAAGAGCAAAGTGGCGAGAATTACAGCCACTACTCCACTCGTGAAATTGGCTTTTTTGATGAAGAACACGGTGTAGATTTTACTTACCTTGGTACCTTCTGCTTCTCTACTTATTTTGAAGGCGGTGGTGAAGGGATTGTTTTTTATAGCGCTAAACACAAGAGAGTATTGGTTATCGCCGAGTTTTCTTAAGTTCAATTAAATTCTCTCAAGGCACGATAACAGAAGTCACCGTGCCTTTTCAAACTATGTTGGGTCAGGTCAACAACAACCCTAAGCAAACTTTAAGTGAACCGATACACCCGTTTCGCCACTTTCAATCATCACCTCCACAGAAAACTTCTCACAAAGACGCTTTACTAGCGATAACCCAATGCCTGTGCCTGAACTATTGGGACCGCGCATTCCAGACTCAAAGGCTTGCTCGTTTGCCGTAAAGATCTCTGGTAACCCTTGCCCATTATCCGCAATTGTTAGTTTATTATCTCTGTAACGAATATGAATTTGCTCACCTTGGCTATGATGTACAGCGTTCTGTAACAGGTTTTGCACTACCAATCTTAGCTCCTGCGCGGCCATAGGAACAAATACATTGCCGGGTAAGTCAATACTTAGGGCTTTATGCTCAAACAGCACTTGGTTATTAATAATGCAAGCTTCAATCACAGATTGTAAATTAGTCTGCTCCGGTGTATCGGCTTTTTCCCGGGCAAGGGCAAGTAGCGCCTCTAGTGTTAGCTGCATCTGCTGGTCAGACTCCGCTATCCTTGCCACCAGCTCTTGCTGTTTACTGTTTAACTCGGTGTGGTTGAGTAAACTAACCGCCCCTTGGGAAATGGTGACTGGTGTTCTCAATTCATGGGAAATATCTCTGGTAAATTGGCGTTCACGCTCAACGAATGCTCGAATACGAGCAAGGGCTGATTCAAGCGTTTGTGCAAATTTACCAATTTCATTTTGCGAAAACTGAGATGCAAAATTGGTCGGGAGGTTTTCAACGGGACTTGCCTCTACAATTACCATTAGCTCATCCAAAGGTTTAAGTAATTTTTTTGCCAGCTTTACCGTACCGAGCGCTAGCAATAGCGCTATTACTAATCCAATCGCCAATAAGGTCAGTGAAAAACCAAGCATCAAGCCTCGAAGTTCGCGTACCACAAGATGGCCGCTTACTTCAGCAAGCAATATACCTTGTTCACGGTCATGCTTGTTTAGAAAGGTGATATGATAATGTTTACCCGCCTCGGCACTAAACTCTTTGCGGTTTGGTTCCTCAGCGAGTAGCGTTCTTACTACCGAGGGTAAAGTGTCGGTTGTCGGATGAAACGTGACGAAGTCAAAATGCGGTTCTGGTGTCTCGTTATTGACGATTTGAAGCGCTATCTGCTTTCTTTCATCTTCTAAAATTTGATAAAAAAAGCTGTCTTCTATAATGTAGCTGAAAAGCAAAGTGATCAGTGAAAATAATATACTGAGCAGTACTACAATAGAGACAAAGTAGGTGATGATGCGGTTTCTTAGTTGTTTTGTTTTCATTTTTCTCAGTTGCAATTTCAGCTATAAATCCAGCACTAAGCCAACGCTGTGAATCGTTTTAATAATGGCAGTTGGAAATGGCTTATCTACCGCTTTACGTAATTGGTAGATATGTGACCGTAAAGAGTCCGAGTCAGTGCCCTCCTCGCCCCAAATACGCTCAACAAGCTCACTCTTTGATACCGCTCGAGGATAACTTTCCATCAAAATTTTAAGAATATTGAACAATATTGGTGGTAACACGAGTGCAGTCTCACCCCGCGTTACCGTTTGATTTTGGTAATTGAGCGTAACCTGTTTATCTGCGTTCCCCACGCTAAGTGTTCTTGCAGCAGGTGTGGGATTTAATCGGCAAGTTAATGCGCTGACTCGGGCTGCTAGCTCCTCTAGCGAAAAAGGTTTGGTGAGGTAATCATCCGCACCCTGCGCAAATCCTGCTAATTTATCGTCCAAAGTATCTCGAGCAGTTAACATGATGATGGGAATATGTCTGTCGGCTTGAAGCCTTAATCGCTGACAGACCCCAAGCCCTTCAATATCTGGCAGCATAATATCTAAAATAATACAGTCAAAATATTGCGTTAATGCAAGCTCACAACCCTGCTCTCCCGTATAAGCAAAGTCCAGATTATGTCCCTGCATATCGAAGTAATCGGCTATATTACTTGCAATCGCGGGGTTGTCTTCAATCACTAAAATATTGAGTTGTGAGCTTGCTTTCATTAATACCAGCCTTGTAGTTTTTTGTAGTAGCCTTCAGGCAAGAGATGCCCACCTTCAATGACTACATGATGTTTTTGCACACTCGCAATGGCTTCAAATAGTGCTTCATTTTCACGCTCGCTTGTGTATTCATCGTCATCTGCCGAGACCAACCACACCTTGGGAGAATCAACTGCCGTCGCAAAGTTTTTAATCGCCACTCGTGCCACCGCGTTAGTCAGGTAAGGCGGCACAATTGATAACACATTATCTACTCGTTTATCCAGTGCAGCTAAAATTAAACTGATTTGACCTCCCATGCTGTATCCTGCAACGCTGATTTGGTCTTGATCAAATTGCGGTTGGGTTGCAATCCAATCAAGCAGAACCCTGTGATCCTTTACCGAATCAATAACCATGTTTTCGTAGGGCTCGCGCTTGCCCCACCAATCTAAATCATGCATCACTTCAATAATATTATGATCAAGATTTTTACGCTTACCATGATTCCTCGAATCAATGGCAATCACAGCATACCCGTTTGCTAGTGCCATTTTGGTAAGTTCATCCGTTTGCTCGTATGTGTCGCGTCCTTTAAAGCTCTCTTGTATCCAGCGTACATCACTTCGACCCATACCGTGGACACCCACCATAACAGGCATTGGTTTGGTCGCGTCGTAATTACTTGGGTAGAGAATATGACCATTGACTTTATCGCCATCAAACGTTTTGTACTCAAGCGCAAAGTGATTGGCTTTTAATGGCGATAGCTTTACCTCCACCGCCTTTTGCTCATAGCTATATATTTGCGTTAATTCCTCTGGCGTAACGCTGTATGGCTTTAATCCAAATACTGCATACCAAACAGCGGCAACGCCCGCGATAATTCCAGTCACTACTAACATTGCTTTTCTCCAGTTTTGCTTAACCATAAACTTTCTCTTTTAGTGCAATCAAACTCTCCGCCGTACCGTGCTTTTTAAGCGCTGCTTCTATTGTGGATTTTGCGCCAGATATATCATTTAGTTTGAGCTGTGCATTTACTAGCGCTTCGTACAGCATGGGGTGTTCGATATCTGCGAGGGTTAATTGCATCAACTCAACGGCCACGGCAAGTTGATGAGCAGTTTGCGCATGCTGCGCTTGATATAAACCAGAGATCCCGAGCAACATAGGATCAAACGATGACTTATCCGCTAAATAACGCGCCTTCGCTTTACTGCTATCTGAAAAGAACTCTTCTACCAACAAGATACTTTCATCGTCTTTGAATCGCGGTAACTCGCTTACCGTCAGACCTAGCGCCGCAACCATCGCTTTGGCAGTATCTACCGTAGAAAAAGGGTTTTGCCCTGTGATCAATTGACCGTCAATACTGACCTGATTCAACATCAAACCGTCTTGCACAAACGATGCACCACGCTCAATGAGTTTATCTTCAAGTAGGAATGGAAACTGTTTGGTCCACTTTTTACCAAACGCTGCTTCTTCTTCGTTAGTAAAACCATTTACTCGCTTACCAGCGATTAAGTACTCGCCATTTTCAAGCTTTACATCCACCAATGCCGCAGGACCATGGCAAACCGCACCAATCACGCCGTTGTTAACGTAGATATCACGAATAATTGCCTGTAACGGCTTGGAGTCATGCAAGTCGAACATTGGGCCTTTGCCCCCAACCACAAACACAGCATCGTATTGCACGGGCTCTAACTCACTCAGTCTTTTAGTGTTTTTAAGCTGCGCCATCGCAGTCGTATCATTACTGTATGCTTGATTATAGGATTTGTTCTTATCGAACTTATCTGCCAACGGTTCACCGCCCTTCGGCGAGGCTAACGTGACTTTTACGCCATTTTGTTTGAACACGGCATACGCTTTACTGAGCTCGTCAAAGTCAAATCCAGGTTTGCTTAAGGTGCCATCAGCACCCATTTCGCCATAACTACTGAGCACCATGAGCACATGAGGTGTGTTTTTATCTTGTGCAACCGCATTGATTGAAGTTGCTGATAAGGCAGTAACGAGAGATAAGGTTAATAGTGATTTGTTCATCATCCTGTCCTCGGGCCTGTTGACCCTTGTGTTGTTTTGTTATAGACACTTTATGCGGACAGGTGTGAAATGGATGTGAAGTCAATTCACATGATTTAAAAAGCGAAAAACAGTTAATTATGATGTTAAAGGCTTTGGAAATTTTGCTCTTACGTCGTCGATTAAACGCTTGCGTGAGCTACGTTCACGCTCATGAGGCGCAAATAAGGCGCTTGCCTCATCCAATAAATCAACCACTTGGTGAAGGTTGGTTAGTTCATCCAGATTGAGGTTTTCATCAATGTCTTAACTCAGCTTTTCGACGATTTATTGAATTACGCTAACAGCCAGAGTTTTGCCTGAATTGCAATTCCTTTCGGTGTAAAATCAGGCGCGGCTTTACACAACTCATCATAAATCTCTTCATCACCATGTGTTCTCTCTGAGTCAGGTAAGATCACGCCATGTAATTGTGAACGAAGCTCGTCCCATCTTGCATCAAGTACTTGCCAGTTATATTCATCATAAGTGCCTTTAAATATCACAGGCTTTACTTCAATAAATGGCAGCTCTCCACTTTGCTCTTGAGAGGCTTCGAATTCTTTTTGCCACCTTGAACCAAGACGGTCAACACGTCCTATTTGCTGCTCTACGACGCCTGGGTTCCACTCAGGATGAAGCAGGTAAATAACTCTACATGCTTGATGTAAGTTAAGGCCTTCACGCCCCACTACTGACTGAGCGACAACCACCTTAGGAAAGCTATTTTGACGATTAAAACCCAGCTGCATAACTCGCCTACTATGCGCTTCTGTTCCACCATACATTAGGCGCGCCATGCCTCCCCTTACATGAGCAAACTCATGTGAAACACGTTGAGCAATGATTGGCCATAACCCTTTTGCTTCATCAAGGTCTAGCTCACCATCGCCATTTTCGTCGCCTTCATTTTTAGCTGTTACCACACTCATTAAGTCTTTAAAGCCTTGAGCAAGTTCAATTGGCGAAAATTCAAAACCTTCTTCATCGATTAATTCAAATATTGCATTTGCAAAATCGATTAGATTTGTAGCTTGGTCTTGTTGTTTCGAGCTCACAGATGCTTTAAATGCTTCGAACAATGAAGAGGTCCTAGCATCAAATACTTCTGCTCTACCTTCTTCAATGCCTTCAATTAAAGTATTTTTAGACTTATCAACCCTATAAGCATGCTGATTATATTGTTTCGCTAATTTCTGGTTTACCTCGTCAATACTCCATGCAATATTCATCTGTTCGAGTGCCGCCTTTACTGCCAACTCTTCAGATTCTGAACTGTTTTCTGTAGCTACATGGATTTTACTTTGAGGCCAATAACGCGCTTGTTGAAGAGACCTAATCATTTCTCTCGCATTTAACAAGTTAACTAAAGCACGCATTGGTTTTGTCATTTTGCCAAATACAAGGGCTTTCTGATCCTGAGATAAATCACTTTCAATTTCATGAATTACTTTGAGAATAGCCGGATGACTATAAAGTGACTCATCTCCCGATTGATAAGAATGTGCAATGATTGATTGCCACCACTGAGCTCTTTGCTCTTTTTTACTAGGCAAAGAAACGTCTTCAGCTTCTAACGCATCATCATCTTCTGAAGCATTAATTGATTTATCAATGATGCCTGCAATACCGTGGCCATTGGCTAAAGTTAGTCTCGCTCTCTTGGAGGTTGAATCAGTCTGCATACTAGATGCAGCTGAAAGACCCTCAACGGCACAAACAATCTTTTTCCACTCGCTTGTGAGTTCAGTTACTTCTACATTGACTGGTATTTGCCTGCGATAAGCATTGATTGGTAGATCTGAAGCTTTATGAAACGCTTTTATAGTTTCATCTTGACGCTTATCTCTTCTAAACAAGTATGGTGATAAAGCCTGCTGAAACTGATTTGAAATGTCTTTAAACTGCTGTCTGATTGATGGATCTGAACGCCACGTTTTCTTTAACTTTGAAACTACTTGAGCGTATTTTTTAACGACATCTAGGATTTCATCACGCTTTTCTTTTTCAAGTTCAATCCTACTAAGCATGTCTTCCCATTGACCGACACCTAATTCAACTGGCGTTGCTGTCATAGCAAGATTACGAGCTGCCTCGGCTCTTAATACTATATTGTTTAAAATAGTACTCAGGCTACTCGTTTCACCTCTGCTCTTATGGGCTTCGTCTATTACAACTAAATCAAAAGCACCTAAACCTACCGCTTTTTCGAGTAGAGCTCTGTATTCACTCCCCGCTGAAAATACATCACCTTCAAAACCACTCATCCCCCAATTAAAGCTATTTACTACTTCACTTAGAGTTTTGTTAATGACATGCTTTTTAGGTAATTTACTTGCATGTGTCACTATATTTCTTGCGCATACTTCAGCCTCCCAAGACACTAAATCTGTGCGCTTGTGATAACCTCTTGGAACACTCCCATAATGAAACTTGTGATATTGGCCGTAAACCTCAGGCAGTAAGGCCCAACGATCAGCTTTAGAACCGACTCCTAATCGCCAGTTTGCGAAGTTTTGTGAAAGCAGAACTACATGCTCATCCGCCCAAGGCTCTGCTGTATCTTCATCGTTATAGGCATCGAGAAATCCCCAAAGACTTCTTATTACTGATTTAGGCTTAAGGTTTTTATCTCTCTCTTCGAGTTCACTTTGCCATTGAAAACCAAGCGTTGTTGGCACAACAACCAATACACGTCCACCAGCTTGTTTAACTGCATGAATAAGTTCAACAGCAATACGGGTTTTACCCATACCAACTTCATCTGCAATGATTGCACCTGAGTTTGGCAATGTTTTAATTAAATTCTGAACACTGAGCTTTTGCCCCCCATTTAACCTGTCATTCATCTCTAAAGAGTCAGAAATGATATTTGCTACTTGCTCCCAACCTTTAAATTTCATTACTGATCTCCTAATTTTGCTAACGCTGCCAAGCCTAATTTTTGTTCTAGACGTTTCAATACTTCTTCATAGTAACTACCTGACTCAATTGCATTTGTTTCAGCATAGTCAGGTCTAAAAGGAGGCTGCCATAATGGTGAAATTGGATTAATCCCTATCTCTTTGAAGAAAGAAAAAGCTACATTGTTCTTTAATTGAGACAATGTTTGCTCTAAGCGGGTGCACCATTGTAACCAGTCTTTTTCTGGTACCTCAGTTTGCTTTTCTGCGATGAGCTCAACCAAAGCCATCATTGAGTTAATTGAATAGCTTTTATCGACTTCAATATCCGTTTCAGGTCCCATTCTTAGACCATCTTCAGATGCTTCATCACCATCTTCGCCCTCAGTTTCTGAGCTTGGTAAAAGTGGAAAAGAGCTAAACATATACCATGCATCATCGAGGGCTAATTCTGGGAGTTCTGTTGCAGCAATCCGACCATATTGATCAATCACAGGAATATCTTCAGTGTGGACAGTGCCATTATTAACCCATGAAATAGAAAGTTGTCTTGGCGGCTTTCCATACCATAGTAAACGGGTTTCTGATTCGACTGTTAGCTTATTAGAGCAAGTATTAGCAACTGCGTATACATCAGTAAATGGTACATTGGGTATTAAAACGTGTTTATCGTGCTCTAACTCTTCGATTACAAAGTAAGATATTGGTAAAGATAAATGCTCAGCATCATGTTCAGGCATTTCACTACCTGCACTTAGTTGAGATGCTTCAGTTAAGGAGTAGCTCTCATCAAAGCAAACCGGTAATTTTAAACTTATAGCTGATTCTGGATTGTCTTCTCCAAACCACGTTACTCCTTCAGGCTTAAAGACCACTCCGGCTTCTAAGTTACCACCGAACCTTGACGCTTTTTGAGTAAAGCCTGGACCAGTTAAATTACCAGACCCTAAATACACCCACGCTCTTTTACATTCATCATCCGTTTCAGATGACTTAGCAGAAAAAATGAACTTTGCATGCAGGCTTCGCTGCATTTGTCCGCCTTGATATAAGGGGTCATATGCTTTTAAAACTTGCCAATTATTTTCTTCTAAACTGTTTAAACTATTCGCAATAGACTGGCAACTGTGCTGATTAACAATAATATCTTTTTCAGCACTTTTTGTGAGCAAACTTTCATTACTTAAACGCTGGTGGATTGCGCTAATTACTTTTGGGACCCCTTCACTTAAGCTTCCCTCGAAAAAGCCGGAGCCTAAAGCTAAATAGTTTCGCTTTTTATCATTACAATGATGCTTTACGAAAGCAGGCAACTGCTCCAGAAGAGATGCTGAACGATTGTCAAAAAACGAGGCTTTATATTCTCTTCAACGACCACGTCGTCTAAAAGCTTGTGAAACATTGCATATTTATTATGCGTTTCAGATATGAGTTTGCTGTTACCGCTGTTACTCAAAATGGCTGTGTCGAAATAGGTAAGAACATCACTTAGAAAATGATAAGCAGCAAGAATATCAGCATTGCCTTGTGCATCTTTATCATCTAGCTTCACATCAATAGACCAAACAAGATCAAGGCTGTCTTCAAGTGTTTGTCTGGTCCAGTTACCCGTAGAGACGATCAAACGAATAAATTGCTCATCGCTCTCAATTGCTTTAAAAGTAAGTAATGCGACTTTGCTATGCAATAAATTAAACTGTTTAGTTACATCGTGTTTAAATGCTAGGTGTAATAAGCCAGGGCATGCAATAGGTGATATTTGAGCATGATTGGGGTCTAGCATTAAGGCTAGGCTTATGCCTCCTTGATAGGCCCTCTGCCCCTTCATATTTAACGTGAATTTTTCTAGCGCATCATTAAAAAACTCAGCATCAGCGGAGTAGCCTGTTACTAGACCAAACTCTCCTTTAAAGCCTCTAGGTGGAGCAAAATAGCTTGCTAAAGATGGGACTAATTTCTTACTCATCGTTATCTCCTTCTAAACCAAGCCATTCTTCTAATTTATTTTCGAAATCTTGATTAAGGACATACATATTCCATACTCGGAACGAAATATCTTTTGGAAATAAAGAATCATCATGATCTTCATTGTTAACAGGCTCTGGTTTGCCAAATGCTGCTGCCGGTAAAACTTGCTCACCTCTGCATCGAAGCACAACTTCATCTCGCTCTAATAATGATTTGATCACATCTACATCATTTTTTTGCAGGCATTGCTTAGCAAAGTAAGTCGCTTCTTTTGATGTGCTGGGATCATGTTCAAGGCACAAGAAAGCATTTGCTGCTTCTCTTAAGTTACTTACTGCATCAAGTATGCTCTGAGATAAATGTTCTGATAACTCAAGTCTTGATGGGTTAAGTGGCTCCATTTCGGCTTCAATAACATTGAGCAAATCCAGAGACTTATTTCTTAATTTAAAGAAGAAAGCACCACTTTTTATGTCATAAAAATGAGCTTGCTCAATGAAAGATGGTTTTGTCCAATTTACATAGCGTTGCAGATTTTCAGATTGCGTCCACTTAAGAACACCTCTTCTTCGATTATTATTTTCACCAGAAAGCAAAGCTTGCTTAAACACATTTAATGCATGCTGCTCTATACGAACAAGTGGAGACATCACATGAAGTAGGTCATCAAAACTTGATGTGTATAATGAAGGAAGCTGTTTTTCATTTTTAACCCATCTAGCTAAAAATTCAGCAATACTAAGTCGATGGCATCTGTAACTTGCGCAAGCAGCGTCTACAAAATCCTTACCCTGCTGATTAAGACTAAAACTATTGAATCTCTCCCCTTTTGATTCTACAAACCCTAAGCCTGGTAATGCTTGCACCGTACTCATGCGCATAGGCTGAGTCACATAAAAGCTATTACCGCTAAAAGTTTTATAGCTTAAATCTGCAGGATTGTTTAATTTGGTACGGCCTCTTAAACGATCATCAGCATTCCACTCCGTCGAGCCATAAGCCAAATAGCATGCAAGTGCTTCAATCGCATTTGTGACTTGAATATTGGTAACCTGTTTACCTGACTGTCTGACTTTTTCAGCAACATCAACACCTAAACAAGCTAAGAAAACAGATTTAGCATATTTAACACCACCAAACCCAGGTACGGCTAAATCATTGAACTTACGAACAATTGAACTTAAACCTAGTGTTCGAGTTCTCCTTTGAGACAAGACCTTTTCAGGCCCCATGAGTCCCCAATCCATATGTGTATCCTCATTTAATTGAAGCGACTAATATAGCTTCAGCTGTAAATAGTGGTTACTAATAACCTCTTAAATTTCGTTCAGCGCTGACAATACCAGTCCGCATAAAGGTTAGATCAACTTTATCTATTCTCGACTACACACCTTTGTCACTCAATCCGCTATTGAACTAAAGTGATCCCATGCCTTTGAAACTTCATCAACAATTTCTTCATACCCCGAAAACACTCTATTGGATAAACAATGTCGTTGTATCCAGCTCCATTCTTGTTCTATTGAATTTAGCTCGGATGAAATAGCATATTAGCGTTGTTAAAAATTTCTCATTTAGAACAACTAAATAGCAAATTTTTTGCCTTGCCTATATGGATATAGGTACCTTGGCGATAGCAGGACGCGAGAGCGGAGCTACTCAGGCCATTTCTCCGCTTCAAATAGCTCATTTACTTAATACATTTGGTATTATTCAAGAGCGAAAAACAGTTAATTATGGTGTTAAAGGCTTTGGAAATTTTGCTCTCACGTCATCTATTAAGCGCTTGCGTGAGCTACGTTCACGCTCATGAGGCGCAAATAATGCACTGGCCTCATCCAATAAATCGACCACTTGGTGAAGGTTGGTTAGTTCATCTGAACTCAAGTGTTCATCTCTTGCCAAATACTCATTGATGATAACGATGGCGGCTTCTTTATTTGCAATATCTTCAGGTAAACCCGTTTTAGTACAAAGTCCGTAAATACCGTCAAGGAAGTGTTGCCACTCACTTTCTAAGTGCGCGTCGATGTCTTGATCCAGCTTTGCACCTCTCGGATTAAAGCCTTGCGCTTTTAATCTATGCAGTTGGTTTTTATAACGTTTACTAAAGAGTGTAAAGGCTTGTGCTTCATCCGTTACTTGTGATACCGCACCAAGCCACACTAAAGCGCCTTGCGGATAAAATTCTAGGCAGCTTTCATCACTGTGCTCGCCAAAGAAAGAATCACATTCAAGCTTTAATGCTAACTTATAGGCGGCTTTTGGCATCAAACGCTTTTCAATTAACATAGCCAATTCAAGATGGGATAACTGCGACTCGCGTAGCAAAGTCTCTTTGGTAATAAAATGCGTCTGCAGATAGGTAAGTAGCTCCATTGATTATTCCTTTGAATTAGTTAGCTTTATTTTTGCCGTGAGCGCAGTCGCGATGATAATCAAGCCAAGCAAGTTGATGTTTACGGCTATGGTTTCTAGGTTCAACTGAACCGTTAATAGTAGTCCTGATGAAAATTGGATTAGCGTATCATCAACGACGACACCAATGGACATAAGCGCGCCGAGCACCGCTGCCCAATTTAAGGCCCTGAGTTGCTTTTGATATAACTTAAACGCGACCATCACGCATAAAAAGCTTGCTGTAAAGTCGAGGATTAACGTCAATTCCGGATGGTTAATTACGCCCAGTACTGACAATACCACCCCTGCAAAGCCGGCTGCAGCTACTAAGAAAGTCGTGATTTTTGAACTGATTATGTGATGAGAGAACATTGCTTTATTATTATTAGTTGGGTTAGCAGCAGTATAACCGCTAACCCTTTGCGTAAAAAATATTATTGTACCTTTTTCACCATTTCTTCAATATATTTGATGGCAATAAATGGATCTGTTTCATCAAACAGGTGAGATGCATATTTCATGGTAATGGGCGTAACATTATCGCCAATTTCTTGCAGCTTTATTTGGGAGTCTTTTGAAGTTTGAGTATAAACATCAACATCGGCATAACTCATACCAGTAGAGCGGATAGTCACATAAGGGATCCCACGTGACAGTATAGTAACTGGCATTTTCTGGTTGATTTTGTACATCTCTGTATGGGCAGAAGCTTCTTCAAAATCTTCTAATGAATGAGTATCTCGCTCCCAGTTGATGATCCATTCCATTATCTTCCATGCTTCTTTAGACATCTTACTTTTCATATCGTGATACCAAGACTCATGAGCGATATCAATAAGTACCATCCCTTTCACTTTTTCAGGGTTTCGGTTGGCATAAGCCCTTGCAACAAACCCACCAAAAGAGTGAGGTACAAGTACCAAATTATCCATTTTAGTGGCTTGAGTGAATGCCTCAAGCTCTTGTGTAAGCTCCAACATAGTCCGTACTCGAGGCTTGGCAAAAGTGCTTTTTCCGGTGCCAGCTCTATCATAAAAACATAAGCGATAGCCTTTTGGATTTATGTTATGAATGGTGTTTTTGTAGGTTTCATGAGCATCAAGGCCCATACCAGCTAGTAAAAGTGCGGTAGTCTCGCCCTCTCCTTTGCAAGCATAGGCAAGTTTGTTGCCGTTTATTTCCACATATTGATAATCGTGTTCATGAACTGATTGGTTGGCGCTGGCCACTGAACTGTAAGCGACGAGTCCGAGTACTGCTGATGTTATTGTTTTCATTGTCCTTTCTCATTTTTAAGTTTTCCCAATAACATACTAAATTAGTTTACTCGATAAACGCAACAAAGTTTCAGAAACTTCTGAAACTTTATTAGCTCAACGTATAAATGAAATAAGCTACATAACCCATAAACAAGATATCAACTTCTCGACGAATAAGCTTAAGGTCAAAAATAAGCAAAGGCACACCGAGCAAAGCGATATAAATAATCTTGATTGTCAACGATGCAAATCTTGCGCTTTGATGGAATGTTAGCTTAAAAAACCACGAGAGTAGAATTTACTACTCCTTGTTTACACTCTCTTAATTCACGTTATAGCGCAACTAAACTAAGGGAAAGATTTGTCACTCTTGACGAGCAAAATAACTCATTAGACTGAGACTTTCTATTTGTGTCTAATGCGCGAAAATTAATTAACCTGAACTCGGGATAAAAAGTTAGTTAACCAACTAAAATATCCATGCTCAAAAGCGTAATATCGCTCTGGCCAGATGTTATGCCGAGTTCAGGTTAATTCTACCTATCACTCAGTGAGTAGCCGCCATTGATGGCGCACTGCAGGCTGAACTCTAACTTACGTTAAGGAACTTGAATGACCAAATTTACCTCTTCTGAGCAAGCACGTGAATGCTACAACGTGCGCCACTGGAGCCAAGGCTTCTTTGGTATTAATGATCAGGGAGAGGTTACTGCGATGCCGAACCAACAGCAGCCACAGCACGCCGTAACTCTGACAAACATTGCACAACAAATTAAATCTGAGGGTTATACCCTACCTGCGCTAGTGCGTTTTCCACAAATCCTTGAACAGCGCGTACATAATATTGTTGGTGCGTTTAATCAGGCGATTACTGATTACAGCTACCCAGAAGATTATTTATTGGTTTACCCAATTAAAGTAAACCAACAAAAAGAAGTCATTGAGGGGCTTATCGCAAGCCAAACGGCGAGCGATAAAAAACAGCTTGGCTTAGAAGCTGGCAGTAAAGCTGAGTTACTTACCGTATTGGCGCTCAGTGAGAAAACCAGCGCAGTGATCGTGTGTAATGGCTACAAAGACAGAGAATACGTCCGTCTTGCGCTTATCGGTGAAAAATTAGGCCATCAGGTTTATATCGTTTTAGAAAAGCGTTCTGAGCTCGACATCGTGATGGCAGAAGCCAAAGCACTCAACGTTAAACCACGTTTAGGCTTACGCGTACGTTTGGCATCACAAGGTAAAGGAAAATGGCAAGCAAGCGGCGGTGAAAAGTCCAAATTTGGTCTGTCTGCATCGCAAGTCCTTACAGTTGTTAATCAATTACAGCAAGCTGACATGCTAGACGCGCTGCAACTGGTGCACTTTCACTTAGGCTCGCAAATGGCCAATATTCGTGACGTGCGCGTTGGTGTGGGTGAAGCCGCTAGATTCTACTGTGAATTACGCCGTTTAGGTGCAAACCTGTTGAATTTAGACGTAGGTGGCGGACTTGCAGTGGATTACGATGGAACGCGTAGCCAGTCGTCCAACTCGATGAACTACAGCTTAGCTGAATATGCAAACAACATCGTTTACACCGTAGGCGATACCTGTAAGCAATACAATCAGCCAATGCCAAAGATCATCTCTGAGTCGGGTCGTGCGCTAACGGCGCATCACGCGGTATTAATCACCGATGTGATTGGCACTGAAAGCTATCAAGTGGAAGAGATAACTGCACCGGTAAGTGACGCCCCAAGACTACTACACAATATGTGGACGTCTTGGCAGGCGCTCAACGAGCAGAGTGATGACCGCGCGTTGATTGAAATTTTTCATGATACGCAGGGCGACTTGGCAGAAGTACACAGCCAATTTGCGATGGGCCTATTAAGCCTTGAGCAAAGAGCTTGGGCGGAGCAAGTAAACCTGCGCGTATGTTATGAGCTAAACAAGCGTATGGATAACAAAAACCGTTTCCATCGCCCAATTATTGACGAACTCAGTGCTAAGCTTGCGGATAAATTCTTTGTGAATTTCTCGCTATTTCAATCTTTGCCAGACGCTTGGGGTATTGAACAGGTATTCCCTGTCCTGCCACTCAGCGGGTTAACAGAGGCACCAAAGCGCCGCGCGGTATTGCTGGATATTACCTGTGATTCTGACGGTACGGTGGAGCATTATGTTGATGGCCAAGGTATTGAAGCCACGCTACCAGTACCAGAGTTTTGCAAAGATAAACCCTATTTATTGGGATTTTTCTTGGTGGGTGCATACCAAGAGATTTTAGGTGACATGCATAACCTATTTGGCGACACCCACACCGTTGTAGCCACATTAGATGACCAAGGCGAATTGGCGCTTGGTAATGTTGATGCGGGCGACACCGTTGCCGATATGATGCGTTATGTACACCTTGATGTTGAACAATTTAAGCGTAACTTTGCCAACCTAGTTGAAAGCAAACTACCGCTTGAAGAACGAGCTACCTGCCTAGCAGAGCTTGAAACCGGCCTTGACGGCTATACTTATTTGGAAGATTTTTAACCCATGAGCCACTTATTCGATCACACCGATCATTCTCTGTACTCCAACGGCATGACGTTTTTACGTCAGCCAATGGTACGCAATATCACAGATATTGATGCAGACGTTGTGGTACTTGGCTTGCCATTTGACTTGGCAACCTCTGGACGCCCAGGCGCACGCTTGGGTCCAGATGCAATCCGTCGCGCATCCGTGCACTTAGCTTGGGAAAGTAAAAAATACCCTTGGTCATTTGCATTGTGGGACAAAATTAAACTTCAGGACGCTGGCGATTTCACTTACCCAGTTGGCGATCCTGAGTATTTTACAGCGCAACTCGAGCTAGCTGCTCTGCAAATTTTGCAGCAAGGCAAAACGCTATTAAGCCTAGGCGGCGATCACTTTGTGACCCTGCCATTGCTGCGTGCTCACCAGCAAATTCACGGTAAAATGGCGCTTGTACATTTTGATGCGCACACAGACACGTACAGCCAAGGCTCACGCTATGATCACGGTACTATGTTCTATCATGCTCCGATTGAAGGCCTAATAAGCCCAGAGCATTCAATGCAAATTGGCATTAGAACCGAGTACACAGAGCAAGGCCACGAGTTTGGCGTGATTGACGCTATGGCAGCAAACGACTTAAGTGCCGAAGAAATAGCAGCACAAATCAAAGCACGCGTTGGCGACTTGCCGGTGTACTTAACCTTTGATATCGACTGTCTAGACCCAGCATTCGCACCAGGCACCGGCACCCCAGTATGCGGCGGCCTAACCAGCGACAAAGTGCTGAAGGTTTTACGCGCATTGCAAGGGCTAAACATGATAGGTATGGACGTAGTAGAAGTCTCCCCTTCCTACGACCAAAGCGAGCTCACCGCAATCGCCGCCGCCACCATTGCACACGAACTACTGCATCTGTGGGCTGTAAAGCATAAATAACCGGATGCGGGGTTAGATTAAGCCACCTTAACCAGGTGGCTTTTTTGTTTGGATTTTACTGTAAAGTCGTAGAAGATCTCACATGCAACTTATTCTCCTTCGTCACACCTAAAAAACATACTTCTCGGCGGGTGAACCGCCTCCCACAAAAATATTTATACTGCGAATTTGGAGCCTCAATTTTCTGAACTTGTAAACGACTCTATTGCTATTGAGAAAGTGGAAATCCACAGGCGACTTATTCCCCCTCCATCACACCCGAAAAGTATAAACCAATATGCAATGTGCCGACAGGATGTTGGCTAAGTCTTGTCTGGCATAGGGATGTGCCTTACATGATGGTTGCACTATATCGGGTTAGGATTTGAGGATTAAGTGTGATGTCGGGGCGACGTTTTCTTGGTTCGCTCGACCGCGTCGTTTCAAAAGAATGAACGAGGAACGCGTGGATGCGCTTTGATATTAGCCAAGGAAGGCTCTACTCATTAGTCAACTCGAAGTGGTCGCCTGCAAACTCATCATCAACAATAGCTTGAAAACATAACTTCTCGGCGGGTGAACCGCCTCCCACTAGATTATTTACACTATGAAACACTTGTGGTGGTGCTTCACTTATTCCAACCTAACCGACATATTACAAGACTGTTTATATCCTCACTCAAATTGCGTTAACCACTCTTTTAACACACCATTTAACAAGGTTTGCTGCTCTTTACTCATCCCTTCAACCAATTGGGCTTGAATGGCGATATGCGGCTCAATCAGCTCTTCAATCAGGGCGAGGCCTTCGGTTGTTAATTCCACTGTTACACTGCGGCGGTCTTCTTTACAATGCTCACGCTTAATAAGGCCTTTTGCCGCTAACTTGTCTAATCGATTAGTCATCGCGCCAGAGGTGAGTAGCATGGTTTTAAATAGCTCTGATGGGGTTAAGCGAAATGGTTTGCCGCTGCGGCGCAAGGTAGCTAACACATCAAATTCGCCCAAATTTAATCCGTATTGCTTATGTAGCTTTTCAACTTCGGCTTCCATATGTTTAGCTATGCGCACTAAGCGACCCATTATCGCCATGGGCGTTGTTTCTAACTGTGGTTTTTCGCGAGCCCACTGCTCTTGTACTCTATCAATCGCATCCATTAATATTTGCCCCGACAACAAACGTTGTAAATAAATATCTTAACATAAAGATACTTTACAAAAAGTGTTTTTAGTAATACCTTAGCGAAAAGTATCTCAATATAAAGATAGTTAATGTGAATATACTCCTTGCGATGATCCCTGCATTTTTATGGGGCACCACGTACGCGGTGACACAATACACCCTTGCGGACTGGCCGCCTCTTTTACTTGGCGCTATTAGAGCGCTTCCAGCTGGGCTTATTTTGCTAGCAGTTAAGCCAAGTTTGCCAAAAAAAACTGACTGGAAAATACTATGCGCCCTTGGGGCGATTAATATCGCGGCCTTTTTTAGCATGATCTTCGTGATGTCGTTAACGCTACCATCTGCCATATCTAGCGTGGGCATGGTGTCTGTGCCGGTGTTCGCCATGCTTTATCATTGGTTAGTCAATAAGCAACGTCCGGGATTGGTGCAAGCGTTATGCGGTGCGGCGCTTATTGTGTTGGCCTGGTTGCTATTTGATCCGAGTTCACTGAGTTTAAACCCTCTTGGTTTAGCGGCAATACTTGCGGCAATAACCTGTATCGTGATCGGCAGCTCAATCACTAAGTCTCTTGGTGGTCGCATGCATTGGTGGACAGTGTTAACTTGGCAACTCATTATTGGCGGCGTTATTCTCACACTCGCATCAAGCGTTCACGGTGTGATCGCACCAGCTAAGTATATTGCAGCTTTTAACAATTTCTCGATGACTAATCTCAGCGGCATATTATGGGTCGTGCTCCTGAACACCGCACTGGGTTATAGTTTGTACGTGTGGTTACTACAACGTATGTCTGTGGTGGACTTTACCTTTGGTGGTATTGCAAATCCGATTGCGGGTATTTTGACGGGGTTGGTGCTACTGGGCGAGACGTTCACGCCGCTTCAGTATAGTTTGATGGTTGGCATGATTGTAATGCCGCTATTACCGCAAATTATCGTCACTACCCTACGAAGCCGAGCTGTGCCTCTTAAGTGTGAGGTAAACTAATCAGTTGAGCGCATAGCAATTATGCGCTCGTTCCTTTAAAAAGGCGAAACTAAAGTGTGAGTCGATAAATATATAATGGCTCGTCACCTGCTACGCCCAAATCATTGACACAGGACTCAACAAACTGGCCGCCTATTTTTTCAATGATCCGCTGGCTCGCAATATTTGACTGTAAGCATTGAAACTCCACAGTTTTAATATCACTTACCTCTCGAAGCTTGGCAATAACCTGTTCAAGCACTAGACCGATTAAGCCGTGACCTCTTGCCTTTTCGCCAAGCCAATAGCCAATTTCAGCAGTTTGCGTTTGCGCATCCATATATTTGATCCCAAACACACCACAAAACTCGCAATTAAATTCAATAGCAGACCAAAGTCCGCCGACTTGGTTGTTTATACGTGTGTCGATGTATCGCTCTGCATCAGCCTCGGTATGTAATGTCGCAACCCACGGCAGCACATTTTGTAAACTTGCACGACTGCTTTGTACGCAATAAAATAATGGCTTTGCATGCGTCACGGCAAGGTTTTGTAGTTTGAGATTGGCAGAAATATCTAGTTCCACGAGATGTTCAGCTCCATTTACTCACCTCTATTCAAATACAGGTCTAAAGAAGCTGCGTTCATAGCTGATTATGCAACCGGTATCTTCTGCAAATTTAATTGCAGCCTGACACTGTGCATCTTGAAACGACTCATTACGATACGTTTCATAGGCCGCCAAACTGGGAAAGGTGAATAATGCCAAAGCAATATTACTTGCACCTTCCGATGGTAAAAAGTAGCCATTATGCTGCCCACCAAAGCGATTGACGAGTGGGATCCACATTTTCGCATATTCCTCAAAGTCAGCAATTTTTGCCGGATCAACAACATATCTTAAGTAGCAAGTAACCATACAACCTTTCCTTTTTGTTAAAAACACCAGTTTCACATTGCTCTACACACCGATAGACAGTGTGCGAGATTACTTTAAGCGTTAATAACATGAAGTTAAAGTGATATGGGACTATCGGTCTCGATTAAATGCTCAAACTCCTGTTTTGAACTCAGCGTAAAGCTACTGACAGTAACTGACACACTAAGAGCGTATCTTAGCTGCAACTTTTAAAAAATGATGGAATTCCATGATGATCACCATTGATTCTTTGGTGTTATATGTAAGCGATATCAAGCTAAGCGAAGCGTTTTATAGACAGCTATTCCAATGTGAGGCAGCGCAGCTTTCTCCAACTTTTGTTTCTATGAAATGTACACACAACGTCTCCATTGCACTTAAACAAAACACAACCCTTACACCACCAAGTTGCATTACCGGGGGCGGTTCTGAAATCTCTATTATGCAACCAAGCCAAGAGGCGTTTTTGGCTTTATACGATACATGGAAATTACTAGATATTGAGTTTGCTCAGGTCTCGCAAGCCGAGGGATATGGTGCTAGTTTCGTCGTATTAGACCCTGATAGACATCGTATTCGCGTGTTTACTAGTGATAAGGTATAGCGCTATTTCTAGCTCTATACCTTTCTTTTCCATCGAATATGGAGTTCAAATTTATAGTTTGTAGTGAAGACTCAAACTAATATTTCTTGGCTCACCATATGCTAGCTGCGAGTAGAAGCCGATCTGACTGTAATATTCTTTATCAAAAGCATTATCAATATTTAGTTGTACTGATAGCGCCTCGTTGTGTTGGTATCTAGCCATTAAATTGATAAGTGAATAGGCTGGCTGTTCAACTCGTACATTGCCTAATGGTGATTTTATGTCAGTGTAATTTTCACCCTCCCAAGAAATACCTGCACCCAATGTAAATTGGTTATATTCAAAGGTATTGAATAATCTAAATATTTTTCGAGGAAATCGCGTATTAACCGTATTTGATGTGCCACTACTATCCTCAGCGGTTGCTTCGAATGCAGTATAATTGGCATTAATCTTCCAGCCGTCCATGATCTGACCGACTACTTCGAGCTCGTAACCGTCGCTTTCAACACCATCTGCTTCCTTGTATGCAGCTAACTTATCAGGACGTGGAACAAAATCAGGGTCAACAACCGCTAAGTTTTCCTGCTGTGTTTGAAAGTAAGTTATATTGGTATGTAACGCATCATTGAAATAAGTGCTTTTCAAACCAATTTCATAATTGATCCCCGTGAGGGGGTCTAAGTAATTGTCATCAGCGTCAACCGCATTCTGCGGCTTAAAGATTTCCGTATAGCTTGTATAAATCGTATGACTGTCATTTAAGCTATACAGTAGCCCCGCATAGGGAATAAATACGTCATCATCGCCATAGTCTTGGTCTGTTCCATAGGATACACCCTGCCTATTCCAGCTCGCTAACCGTGCACCAACAATTGCCTTAAATTTATCGCTCAAATGTATTCGTGTCGCAGCAAAGTAACCTGTTTGCTCAGTGGTGTAATCCTGGCTGATGTATTTTTGACCCCAATCTGGCTGGTCAAATTCCCCGTTCCACTCAAAAAAGTTTGTGACTGGTTTGGCAGTTTTGCTCCCCCCACCTTCATAGCCGTAATACACAAAGTCCTGATCGCTCTTTGCAGCCCCAACTACAAATTCATGTTCGTGGTCAAATAAAGAGTACATGCCTTGTAATCTGACACCAAAGTCAACCTGCTCTCTTTCATTTTCTAGGCGCGATCCAGAAGCAGTCATCCCAGCCCCCGTCACAGGATGAGGAAGTCCGGATACCCAAAGTAAATACATGTCTGCAGTGCTGACATTTTTATTCGCATGGGCAACCAACTCCCATCCATTACTAAAGCTGTGATGTAGGTTTGCAAAAAATGTTTTGTGTGTACTGGCCCAACTACTCCATTTTGCGGCCACTGAAGCTGAACGATCAAAGTCTGTACGGCTGAGATCAGAGTTGAATATTGGCAGCCCGCCCCATTGAGAACCTTTGGGTTCATTGTCTTGAATGCTATACCCTAATCGCAGTAAAGTTGCATTCGACAAATCAGCATCAACGGTGGCATAAAAAACCTGTTTACTCTTTTTTTCATAGTCGACAAAAGAGTCGCCTTCTTGCAGCACCATGACCGTTCGACCTCTAACAGATCCGCTTTCGTTTAGCCCTGTGCCCAGATCAACACTCGCATAATAATTATTCCAGCGCCCTAAGCGCGCAATTACCTTGCCACTAAGTTCACTCGAATTTGCGTGTTTGCGAACCAAGTTAATCGATGCAGACGGATCTCCTGCGCCGGTCAACAACCCAGTTGCTCCACGCACGATTTCAATACGTTCATAGAGTGCGGTGTCGGTAAGCGACTCACCAGCACTCTGCGCGCCATTCCACTGTACTGGCACCCCATCAATTTGGTAGTTGTCAACATTGAAGCCTCGAGACGAAAACGCATTCCTTGAGCTATCGTAAGCTTTGGCCGAAATGCCAGACGCATTATTAATCACATCGGTTAGTGACGTTAACGCCTGATCTTCAATACTTTGCCGAGTAATAATATTCACGGTTTGCGGAGTTTCTTGCAATGTCAGACCCAAACCTGTTGCCGTGTCTATTGGCTCATTGACCACATAACTGCCCGTCACCGCAATACGTTCAATTTCATTATCACGCGCGAGAGCTGCGCCTACTTCATGGATTGAGAAACGGTTTTCGTCAACTTTAGTTGCAACAAGCCCGCTTCCTTTCAAAAGAATTTCAAGTGCTTTTTCCGTCGTATAGTTTCCCTTCACTTGTATCGTTCTTTGCTCTGCTAGCGCGACACCATCTGCAGTAATGTGCTGCTGCGTTGCAGCTGACAGTTCGGTTATCGCTGTAGAAAGCGTTTGGGGTTCTATATTTAGTTGGTACGTGGTATTGCTAGCATAAACGTTCGCAGTTGCCAGTATGAGTCCTGCGCTAGAAATAAATAAGCTCCGTCTACATATATTTATCGCATGCTGAAACTTATTTATTCTAAAAGTATGGCTTTTCATGGTCATCCTCTATTTTCATGTACCCATTTATATATTTCATCGTTAAGACGTCTACGAATTAGCAAACCCGTAAAAATCTTATAAAAATCCGCTTTAGCGCAACAGCGAGCATTAAGATAAGTAGTAACTGAAAGGTGATCGTCATACTTTTTATGTGCGAGCAGCGAAAGTACCACCCGTACTTACCGAGACAGTACCTCTTTACAAAAGTTGATTGCTACGGTGAGACGCTTTTCTACATTTGACAGGCTAATTGCTAACTGTGTGGCAATATCTCGTTGTTTAACACCCTTGATGGTGTACATAAAAAATATCTGCCGGGTTAACAATGGCAGCTCATCCAGTGCCAAGTTTAAGCAACGAAGTTCACACGAGCCGATATGACACTTTGAAATATCGGGTATTTGGCTATCGATACATACCGTCATGTACGCTTTTTCATACTGGGCTCTGACCTGTTCAGTACGGAAGTAGTTAATGACTTCATTGTGGGCTGAGCGATACAGATAGGCAGTAGGATTTTCTACATTTCGATTTGTTTTCATCTTTAACAGCTTTTCAGCAATGATTTGTAGAATGTCTGACGCTGTATCTGAACAACCAAGCTTGCTAGTCAGAAAACGTTTTAGTGCACATTCATTGGAGGAGAGTGACTGTAATATTTCTTGTGAATACATCATTTATAAGTCAACACGCAAGCCCTTGCAAAAATTGCGAATGATAATAATTACCATTTATCAAGATTGCAATGCTTCTGAGATATAAAGCCTAAGTGGGGGTAATCTATTACCCTTTATTTAGAAACCTTTGTCTTAGGCTCACACTAACTGATATTCACTATCTGAGTATGGAGCTAAACTGCGGATTAGGAATGCTTGAGTATTGAATAGCAAGGACGAGAGTAAACTACTTGGCGAGTTCAAGGAGAAACTGGCAGGGTAATAGTAAAACAGCTTCCAATTCCAACCTCACTTTCTACTACAAGGTCGCCACCATGCTCCTTAATAATGTCATAGCTTATTGAAAGGCCTAAGCCTGTCCCTTTGCCAATGGGCTTAGTCGTAAAAAATGGGTCAAATATTTTATCTTTTATTTCTTCGGGGATCCCCACCCCGTCATCTTGAATTCGGATCAGTACACGCTGTTGTTCTAGACTTGTTGAGACGCGGATCTCTCCTTCGCTTTTCAATGCCTGAGCCGCATTGATCAGTAAATTCGTTAATACTTGAATTAGTTTACCTTGATTACCGAGCACTTGAGGGACTTCATTCAGTTGTGTGATCACATTAGCATGATATTTGAGCTTACTCTCCACCAGATTTAACGTTGTCTTAATACAGGCGTTAATATCACAAGGTTGCAATTGAATAGTATCTGCCCTTGAAAACTGTTTGAGGTCGTTCACAATCGCAGACACTCTTTGTAGCCCAGTCATCGACTCGTCAATAAGCTCAGTACAATCGCTATTAATAAAAGCAAAGTCTTTGTCTTGAATAAACTGATTAAACGCTACGAGTGTACTGGGTTCAAGTTCAAGCTGAATCGCACGCTTTGCAAGTTCGGCATAATCGCCATGATAGTGACGCATCACATCGAGATTACTCATGACAAAACCGAGCGGATTATTTATTTCATGGGCAACCCCGGCGGCTAATTGACCCACCGATGCCATTTTTTCTGAGTGAACAAGCTGTTGCTGTGCGGCTTCAAGCTCTCTATTGGTAGCCTCAAGCTGCTGATTTTTCTGATTCAGTTTTTCAGTTCTTTGCGCCACTAATTCTTCTAGATGTTTATTTAGCTCTATCAAGTCATGCTTATATCGCTCTCGACGCTCATGCTCTTCGGCTAAGGTTTGTGATAGCTCATCAAACGCCAAAGATAGCTCTTGTAACTCATCTTTACTCTGTATTGGTTTCCATTTGAAATCAAACACGCCGTTTTTGACATTCCGAGCGATAAATTTAGCTTGATTCTTCAGTATATACAGATTGGTTGTGAGATATATACCGAGAAAATAAGAGAAAATAGCAACTAACGCCATTTCAAACAGCGCGATGGAAACCGTCCAGCGTTTTACCTCTGACATAGCTCGATTTATGGTGCCAATATCTATGCCTATTTGAATGGTGCCAAACAGGGTCCCACCCTCAACAATATCAGCATGAATATCAAAAATACCGTCGGTAACTGTTTCAACTAACGTATCACCTTCAAATGTACGTTCTTTTAAGCGCTCGTTACCTGCAAAAGAAAGAGTTTGGTTTTCACCATCGATGACTTTAACGTAAAGGATATCTGGGTTACTTAATAACTCATTGGTAAAAGCATCCAGTGTGGCCAAATCGTATGACAGCACCGCATCTTTGGTCGCACTCGCAAACAGGCTTGCGGTTGTCGTTGCGCGTTTATTCATGGCGTCATTTGCAGACTCCATCATAAAATCAATCACTACAAATATGAGCGCACTCAACAACACCGCTTCAATAATAGCGGTGCCAATCATGGTTTTGAGTCTTAACGATAGCCTTTTCATTCAGTTGTGGGGCTTCTTAATAGTCCGCGTACTAATTGCCAACTAAGGTTTCTAATTCTAATGCTTTTACGTCTTGCCAGTCCTCGTTCGACGCCGCCATAATGCCTTTGAAATTCACCGCTTCGAGTAGCCTAATGCCCTCTTCACTCAGTTCAAGAGAGGTCAACGCCTCTACTAATCTTTGCCTTGCATCTTCTGGCATTGTTTTTTTTACGGCAAATGCATGGGGCGTATAACCTTTTGTCGTCCAGAGAATGTCGAGTTGTGATTTAATTTTGGGATCGGCGTTGTTGAAGGTACGCATAACACCACCGCCCGCTTTGACAAATCCTCTCGACACGTTGAGATAAACAGAATCATGGGAAGAGACATACCTTGGTGTAAATTCAATACCTTGTTTCACAAGTTCACCACGGGGCAAAATGCTTGCAGCGAATGCAGCAGGAGCCGGAAAAGCAAGCGTCTCTCCTCGCAACTGCGATAAGTCAGTAATACCCGTTCCCTTTTTAACCACGATGATCCCTTTGATCATTTTATCTCTTTGCTTGGCGATAGCTTGATAACCTGCCTGCTCATTAAATACAACAAAGTGATAGGGATTCATGTATGCCACATCATACTCTTGCTTCAACACCCGGGCTTCAAAGGTTGGTATATCTTTAGCGGTTTTAAACGTGTAGTTATCTTCGGTCTTATCACTGAGATAATCGAGAATAGGCTGCCAATTTTTGGCTAACTTATTTGCAGACTGCTGCGGCACAAAGGCGAAGGTATAATCACCACTCAAACATAAAGCGGGAAATAAAATGAGACTCATCAGCAGGATTTTTATCATCACATCACCACCTAGCAATAAACACTTTTCGAATAAGGACTTAAGCTCCACAAAAGTATAGATCAATATTAAAAAACGGCTTATTTGCTCATTGATAAAAGTGCCTGTCCTTTATCTTTTTATCTTATGTCCTTATCTTTGTTGGCCTTGATATTTTGTAACGCGCTTGCCAGCCAAATGGTAAACTGGTGAACAATCGCCGAACTCTTGCGATAAGTCGTTTGCCTGAGCCAATAGCCATAGCCTGAAAATTCCTCCATTGTTGGGCTTTTACTTAACCACCCCTGTATTACTGCTAACTCTGCTAATACATCGCTCAATAGTGCCAGCCCTTGCCCGGCCACAGCCGCCTGCAAGACAAAGTGTTCTTGCTCAAAATAACGCAAGTCATAATGGCTTTCGTCAATGTGCGCTCGCCAAGGAATATTTTCAAGCCCCGTTTCGTCTTGCCAATGGGTGAGAAATAGTACAGGTTTACCTTGGTCTAGCACCCGATAATTTGGGCTAGCATAAAGCCCAATTTTCTCGGTAATAAGATGAGTTTCATTAGAATTCGGATCCGCTTTGCCATAACGCAGGGCGATATCAATATGCTTCTCTTTATTTAAATCAATGAGTTGATCGCTCGCGCATATTGTGACGGTTTGGTTTGGGAAAGCATGATTAATGGCAGCCATATTCGGAGCAAGCCAAAGTGCAGCAAATGAATTACAACATGAAATAAGCAAATCATTCTTTTGCTCGGTAAACTCAATAAACGCATTATCGAGCATATTGAGTGAATCAATACACACCTTTGCAAGTGCCTGTCCTTGTAATGTTAATTGCACTGCTCGCGTTTTTCGCTCAAAAAGCTGAACCCTTAACTGTGATTCCAGTGACTTTATCTGATGTGACACTGCCGTAGGCGTAACATTAAGTACCCGCGCCGCATCTTTAAAGCTCAAGTAGTGCGCAGCAACCGCAAAGGTTTTTATGTTATTCAAAGGCGGTAAATGTGTGAACATAGCAAACCTATAAGTTAGTTTATCTCATCTATTTATGGATTCTTCTCAGTTGTCACATTGCTCTCGCAGGCACAAAATAAAACACAAGACACAACTGGAGAAAAGCCATGAAAAACATTCTATATATACGTAGTAGCGTAAGAAAGTATAGTGAGACGAGTTCGCAACATCAGTCAATTAGCCGGATGTTAGGTGAGCAATTTTTGACAAAATTTAGCTGCTTCACACATGAAGTGGAAATCACCCATCGCGACCTCTCCGTGAAACAACCTGCATTCATCGATGAAGCATTTATAGCGGCTGCATTTGCAAAAGGCGTGTTGAGCGAAGAGCAACGCTTAGTACTCGCTGAGTCTGACGAAATTATCAAAGAAGTGACCAATGCCGATATTATCGTGATCGCAAGCCCTATGTATAACTACGGCATGCCTGCCGTGCTAAAGGCTTGGTTTGATCTGGCGATCCGAGTAAATAAAACCTTCAGCTTTGATTTAGCACGAGGTGATAAACCACTTGAGCCAATTTTATCGGGTAAAACTCTCGTATTACTGGCATCTTGGGGAGAATTTGCATTTAAAAAAGGTGAATCACAATATCATTTGAATCATCTAAGTAGCCATATCGAGCAGTTGGCTCCATATTTAGGTGCTGAGGCGTTTTATGAAATCGCATCTGAGTATCAAGAGTTTGGAGATGACAGGCATAAGCACTCAAAACAACGTGCTATTGATGATGTACACAAACTAGCGCAAATACTTAGCGCTAAGTAAGAGCACAAGTGAGCGTATTACGCTCACGCAGCTTAGTGCTTATAGCAATAGGTAATCTTACTTTCTGAGTTTGGGCTTTCCTTTTAAACTGATTTGGATTGTTACAGTAGTAACCACATTGATTAGCATGCATATACTTAATGAAATCATAGCGCGTTTTCTACCCACTTGCTGACGCCAATGGCTTCCATAATGAACTCTACTGATAATGCTGCGAGTATCATGCCCATAAGTCGAGTAAGTAGTGACGCTCCTGCAACTCCGATAAATTGAAGTATTCGCGTGGAATAAAGTAACATTAAAAGTGTGATAAATAATACAACCAACATAGTAGTAGCTGTAACTAGCTGTTCTTGAATGGTATAAACGTGATTATCAGTAATTAAAATTACTGCCAAAATTGCACCAGGAGATGCAGTAGAAGGTATTGCTAAAGGAAAAACGGAAATATCATGCATCGGCTCTTTCGTATTCTCGCTGGATTCTTTAGAAAAAACCATTTGTAATCCAAATAAGAACAATATAACTCCACCAGCAACCTGAAAAGAAAGTAGGCTAATACCCAAAGCTCCTAATAGAATTTGTCCAATAATTATGGACCCTATCAAAATGATGGAAGCATAGGCTATAGTTTTGATCGCCGTCTTCTTACGTTCTTCAGTAGAGAGATTAGCTGTAAGCGCAACGAATATCGCCATAGTGCCAATAGGGTCGATGGTGACCCATATGGTTAGAAAGTCGTGCAAAATTTTTTCAGTCATAAACCGCTTCCAATTTAAATTATCTAGGGGTGTAGAAGCTTGCCTTTCACTTATTATCAATATCTTACTAAAATTAACAGTATCACAAGTTGTTATAGATAGATCTATAAAATAGCTTTTCTTAACTAAATTTTTCGTGCTCATTACTAAAGCTGATATCAAGCAAGTTAATCATGTCTGATGAACTTAAGATTTAGGTGGGTTTGAAAGTGATTGAGCTTGTATCAGGCCGAAATCAACGCAATCCAAATATATAATCAACAAAGTAGCGATAACAAGGAGAAAAATAATGGAAGGTCTTGATTCGGAAAGAGGCCAACTCAAACCGCACGGTTTAAGTTGGCTGTATAGGAAGTTAAGCGTTTAAGACCGCCAATAATCTCCCCTTTGAAGTCACTATATCGGCTTTTTCAGCCTCAGCTAGATAACTGATAAGGTAAGTCTCAAGGCTACTTTCTTCACCTTGCAGCTTTGCGTCCAGCATCGCGACTTGCTCAGACATTCTTTCGCTTTGCAACGCTTCCGGTGATGACTGATTCGTTAAAATCTCAAGCCTCAATAGCAACTGAGCAGCGTTTAGCGAGGTTTTATTATTGCCTTGCCAAGAGCTAGGAATATCACCGTCAGTGTCTACTGCTTCCACCAGTTCATTGAACTTTTCACGACGCTGTGAAGAAAATAGATCATCTAATTTCGACTTCACTTGAGACAATAAACGATTCTTTTCTTGCTTCAGTCCTGGCACTACAATAAACGTATTGAGTTCGTTACGAATAGCAACCAGTTCATTTTGAGTTACCGCTTCTATGACCTTGTTGTCGAACTCTGCTAACAACTGACGCTGCTCGGCTTCCTGCGACTTCTCCTGTGCTTTTTGCTCTGCATATTGTGCGCTGCGCTTTTCAAACACGGCATCATTATGGGCACGAAATGCTTTCCACAGAGTATGCTCTTGTTTGGCACCAGCAAAACCAATTTGCTGCCACTGTTTTTGCAATGATTTCAGTAAGTCACAAGCTGCTGCCAAATCTTCAGCCTCTAGCTGCTGCTGTGCAGTTTCAACTAGCTTGGTCTTTTCAACGGCATTGGCTTGATGGAAGGCTTTAAGTTTCTCGTAAACCGCTTGATGGTGCTCACGGTAAATCGAATTCAGCTTTTGATAGACTTTGGCATCCACATTGCCAGCATTTTTCCATGCTTTGGCTAGGCGATTAAATTGTGCTTCAACTTCTCGCCAATCAATACCTTCGTTATCCAAAGTACCAAGCAGCGCTTTCACTTCCTCGATCAGCGCTTCACGTGCAATTTTTGCCTGCTCACGCTGTACTTCTTGCTCCGCAAAGTAAGTGCGACACGGTACAAACAATAATTCAATTTTTTCATCAAATTGAGCGGCTTGTGCCTTTTCCTGTTCCGTTTCAACATGACCAAGCTCGTTCCAACGTACTCTAAGTAATTTTACTTCCTCAGCACGCTTAACTGGGTCAACCGCCTCCTCAGCGAGTTTGTTATCAAGCTCCGCAAGCAATTCTTCACGTTTAGGTGTAGCAGCATACTTTTGCCAATCTTTAAGATCTTTTAATGCTTGAGACAAGCTTTCATGCTGGTTTTCGAGCTGCTTTTTGTAGCTTGGCGTTAGCAACTCAAACTGCTCGATAAAGCCATTAAAAACGCCAAATGCCACGTTAAATCGGCCCTGATCAATTAATCGTTGCACATCGCGTGCTTTCTTCTTCGCGATTTTGAGTACTTTTTCTTGCTCATTTTTCAGCGGCTCGATAGCTGTCATAAACACTTGGCTTGCATCTGATAGCTCAGCTTTTGCTGATTTATGCAATACCTTAGGCAGTGAATCTAGTGCTTTACGCGCTGCAACATAGCGGTCTTTTTGTGCTTGCACTTGGGTATCAAGCGATTCTAATGAAGTTGGTACTTCAACTGCTTTCAACTCTGCTAAGGCATTATTGAAGGTTTCACTTGCAGCAATAAGTGCGGGCAAATCGGCAAGATCACGCTCAATATTTTGCAGTTTTCGGGTAAACTCGCCAAGCGCTTCAACAGTGACATATTGAGGTGCAGACACTTTGCCTTTTAATACTTCACTACGCTTAACCAGTGCATCGTGCGAGGCTAAGTCAAGTGTTTTACATGCAATTTCGACCGATTTTTCAATGGCTTCAAGTTCAGCAGTTAATTCAGCAACCTCTAGGGCTTCATTTTGCTTTTGCATTAACTCAGCTTGCTGCGCTTGATGTTTAACTTGTAACTCATTGAGATGACGGTTTAATTTATCTGCTACTTGCTGATACTTTGCATCAAGTGCAGTTACCGTTTCAGTATCTAACCACTTAAGCTCAATGCTTTGCCACTGTGCAAATAACTGTTGTGCTTGCCCGTTCACAACTTCATAGTTTTGCTTATCTCTTAGCGCGTTTAACTTGGCAAGTACAACCCGCGTTTGCTCAGCAACTTGAGTAGGCATTTCTTTTGCTAATCGCTGCTGCTCCAGTGATCCAGTAAGAGAAGTCAGCGCTTCACCTTTGGCTGCTTTTAGGACACTCTTTTCAAGTGAATGCTGTGCAATCAGTTCCAACATAGCGATCTGAAGTGCTTCATCACCTTCTTTGAAGGATTTTTCGATTAACGTGGCATTCGCAAGGCGCTTAAGCAGTTTAACTTTGCTCGTTAAATCGGTTTCAATTAACGCAACTTTCTCAAGTGTTTTAGCTGGCGCGTAGCGTTCAATGTATTCTTCACGAATGTTGCTCTGCAGTGCGGTGTCTTGATTAATAACCGCACTCGAAATTTTCTGCTCAGCAAGCTCTTTTAGCTCGCTATCTTGCTTATAAACTTTCCACCAAAGACCAAGGTCATTTATCTTAGTAAGTACCTTTTTTCTGATCTGTGCAGACTCGTCCTCAAGTGCTAGCGTATGTAGTAAAGTTGCGTCTTTGCTTAAGTCTAACTTGTCCACTGCTTGTGAGCGAACGTCAACCTTAGGGTGTTTCCATTTCGGTGTAAAAAGGTGTTTAAAGATCATTTTCACTGAACCTAGCTATTTCGTTGTCGGCTTTGAATTCTTGTTGTAATTCGCGTTTGGATTTTTGCACCATTTCACCTTTTTCGTTGATGGTGAACTGCTCATTGGACTTGGCTACTTTTGCTTGATATAGCATGACCAACTGCACGGTTTGCTCTTTTTGCGCATCACTTAGCGACGTACCATCAGGCCACTTTCCAGTTGACGCGCCGTATTGCAAACGCTCGAATACTTCAGGGGTAATATTTTGAACTAAGCTATCTACATTCATTACTACTTTTTCTTTTTCAAAATAACGAGGATGACTCGATTAATTAAGTACCAAACCGCACCTATGCCTATAGCGCTTTTGCTTGCGATCATTTCAAACGAGTTAGGTTCAGGCTGCTGCCAATAGATATATAAGAATCCGCCTAGCACTAAGATCAGTGCAATAAACGAGTAATTCATTACTGATTGCTGACGTTTTACACGGTTTCTAGAGGCCGCTCTCTCTCTGTCTTCTTGAGAAAAGTCTGCTAAATTGGTTTCACAATGCGGGCAGGACTTATGTTTGGAGGAAATAGATTTACCGCAGCTTGGGCACTGTGCTATTGCCATCGTGTTACTTCTCCATAATACAAAAAAGGGCACCTGTGAGGCGCCCTATTCTACTACCTTTGCAAACTCTTGTCCTTAAATGACAAGATAATTTTAATTAAAATTCGCTCACTGTTTGTGTTCTTTGTTGAAATCTTCCCAGTATTCTTTAACTGAAGATTTCATTTCTTTTCTGAGTAGTAAAATACCAAATAAGTTAGGTAAGGTCATCACTACAATGGCCACTGCAGCCAACTTCCACACTAGTGTCGTATCAGCAAACGACGCCCAGAAGAAACCTGCAACATAGAATACGCGATATGGCATGACCGAGCGGCTACCCAGAAGATAAATCATCGCGCGGTCACCATAGTATGACCATGCAATTGCCGTAGAAAACGCGAATAACAACAAGCCAATCGAAACGATGTATTTACCATTTTCGCCCAAATAACCTCGGGTAAATGCTTTGGTTGTCAGCTCTGCCGAATGCACTAAAGAGTAACCAATCACGCTGATGCTATTGTCTGTTGGCAAGCCGTCTTTCACTTCGACGGTACCTGTGTACTTGTGACGCTCTGTAATACCAAAACGTACTTGCTCACCAATAGAACGCGAGTGGATCACGGTAAAGTTTTCTGTTACCGCCTTACCCTGTACGACTTCAATCTCACCATTGAAAGGTTTGACTGTATGCTCTTTTTTACCATTCAAGTAGGCGTACAATGCATCTCGGTCTTGTTGATTCGATTCGTCATATTTACCGTCTAAGATAACCATAGACGAGCGCTCAAAATGGGTTTCGAACTTTTCGGTCCACACCCCCGATGACAAAATAACCAATCCCGTCAAGGTACAGATAATAATTGTGTCAATAAACGGTTCAAGAATGGAAACCATACCTTCAGACACTGGCTCATCGGCTTTTGCCGAGGCGTGCGCGATTGGCGCTGAACCTTGACCCGCTTCGTTGGAAAACAGACCTCGGTTAACCCCACGGTTAAATGCATACGCAAAAGAAGCCCCTAAGAAACCACCCGCTGCTGCAGATCCCGTGAAAGCATCTGTAAATACAGAAAGGAAAGAAGGAACGATATTCTCAATGTTGTAGAAAATAACGGCAAAAGAGCCAAGAATATAAATCGCAGCCATTAATGGCACAACGCGAGAAGTGATGGCAGCAATACGCTTGATACCACCAAGAATAACCAAAGCAAGTAGAATAGAAAGCACCGCACCTGTTGCCATCGGTGCAAAACCAAAGGTCGCTTCCATGCCTTGAGCAATGTTGTTGATCTGCGGCAAGCTACCTGTACCAAATGAGCTAATCACAGTCGCAATTGCAAATAATACCGCTAACCATTTCATGTTTAAGCGGCGATCCATATAGTACATTGGACCACCGGCCATGGTGCCATCATCTGTTTGTACACGGTATTTATGCGATAGCGTGACTTCCACAAATTTGGTTGTCATACCAAAAAAGGCCGTCATCCACATCCAAAATAATGCTGCTGGCCCGCCGATTGAAATTGCCAGTGCCACCCCACCAATATTCCCAGTACCAACTGTGCCAGAAAGTGCCGTTGCGAGTGCTTGGAAGTGTGTGGTATCCCCTTCTAGGCCCTTTTTATCGTATTTTCCGGTAACGACTTTACAAGCATGTTTGAAATATCGGATCTGTGGAAATTTCAAGTAGATTGTAAAAAACAAACCTACCCCTAACAGTACATACGGGAACCAAGGTGAACCACCTAACATTCCATCCAAGCTATCTAATAAGCTGCCTAACGCATCCACGAATATTCCCCTTTATTGTTGTTATTACACCCTGTTGAGGTGTTCTACCTTATTATTTTTAAATATTATTTTGTTGTTCTTTTAAACGCACAAAAATAAACGGGTAATCAATATGGTGATTACCCGTCTTTAAGCTTATCTTAAGTCGTCAACCACATTTAAGATTGCAGCTAAGGTGTCTTGACCAAACTGATATGAGCGTCGGTCTGACCAACCGAAGTATGGATCCGGCAGATTTGCATTATCCTTAAACGGCATTTCAACGGTATAAGCCAACGCTTTGAACGCTTCACCAACAGCACACGAAGCAACGGTAAGGTTTGCTTCACCCGGTGCATCTTTATCGTAACCAAATTCATCTTGGAACTCAGGTGTGATAGTTAACAGTGCCGCCTTGAAAGACTCTTCCAAACGCTGTAGGCGCTCATCATAACTCGGAATACCTTCACTGCCCGCAACGAAGTTATACGGTAGTGCTTCGTCACCATGAATATCTAGGTACATATCCAACCCAGTTTCATGCATTTTATTTAATACATAATAAACTTCAGGTGAGTTCTCAAGTGTCGGGGTTTGCCATTCACGGTTAAGGTTAACGCCTTTTGCATTAGTGCGAAGATGACCACGAACGCTGCCGTCCGGATTCATATTTGGCACGACATAAAATACCGCTTTCGATAACAGTGCAGCGGAATGTGGATCTTCGTCATCCAATAATTTGTGAAGTAGACCTTCAACAAACCATTCTGCCATCGTTTCACCTGGGTGCTGGCGCGCCGTGATCCAAATCTTTTTCTTCTCATCTGACGGCTCACCAATAGTGAGTAAGCTCATATCACGGCCATCAAGCGTTTGACCTAGCGTCTCTACAACGCACGCATCATGGGCTTGAGCCCAGTAGACTAAGTCTAAATGGCGCTCATAACTATAAGGAGCAAAATAAGCAAAGTAGGTATGAGCACATTCAGGCTCAAAATCGATAGTTAATGTGCCATTCTCATAACGGGTTGGCACACGGAACCAAGTTTGACGATCGTAAGATGCAACCGCATGATAGTCATCCCAACCTTCAGGGTACGCTGAGTTTAGTAGTTGGTTGATATGAATTTTGTGCTCTAAAAAAGGCGTAGACTCAAGTCTAAAGTGAAACCATTGAAAAAAGTCAGACTCATTGTCTTTATTGATTTCTAGTTGAATATCCGCAGGTGATTCTGCTTTTACCACCTTGATATTACCACTATCGAAATTACTCGTAATGCGCATAGGTTTCCCTAAATAAGTTAAAAACTGTTGTGTAAATACACTGTTACCATACTCAACTCTGCTTCAGTCTAGAACAATATTAAGCCTCAAAAAGAGGTAATACTGTGCCTGCCTTTGCACAAAGTTAAGGTGTAACTTTTTGTTAGCTAATTGTAGCTGACCTATCTTTGCAAGCCTACCACAACCAATTTGTTTCAAAAACTAAAAAAGCCAGCTGGTGCTGGCTTTTTATCGTAAATTTCGTGTTAGCGAGGTAGGCTCGGGAATTTTACTTCCGCCATGTCTTGCATTACACGTACAACCTGACAGCTGTAACCAAACTCGTTATCGTACCATACGTAAAGTACTACGCGGTCGCCATCAACGATGGTTGCTTTTGAGTCAACCACACCTGCATAACGGCTACCCACAAGGTCAGTAGACACGATTTCTGTTGATGCAGTGTAGTCAATCTGGTCACGTAGTTCAGAGTAAAGTGAGGACTCACGAAGGAATTCATTTAGCTCTTCAGCAGTTGTTTCTTTACCTAGGTTTAGGTTAAGAATTGCCATTGATACGTTTGGTGTTGGTACACGAATTGCGTTACCAGTTAGTTTACCAGCAAGCTCTGGAAGTGCTTTAGCAACCGCTTTCGCAGCACCAGTTGAAGTAATAACCATGTTCAATGCTGCACTACGACCACGACGCTCAGCTTTGTGGTAGTTGTCGATCAAGTTTTGGTCATTGGTGTAAGAGTGAACCGTTTCAACGTGACCATTCTTAATACCAAACTTGTCGTTAAGTGCTTTTAATACCGGTGTGATTGCGTTAGTTGTACAGCTTGCTGCAGACACAATCTTGTCTTCAGACTGAATGTCTGAGTTGTTAACACCATAAACGATGTTTTTGATGTCACCTTTAGCTGGCGCTGTAAGTAACACTTTAGACGCACCGATCGACTTAAGGTGCTTACCTAAGCCATCTTCGTCTTTCCACACACCTGTGTTATCTACGATAAGCGCGTTTTCAATACCGTATTTTGTGTAATCCACTTCTTCAGGTGAGTTTGCGTAGATAATCTGAATGTAGTTACCATTTGCTTTAATCGCACCTTTTTCATGGTCTACTGTGATTGAACCATTGAAAGGACCATGAATTGAGTCACGGCGCAATAAGCTTGCACGTTTCTCGAGATCACCATCGCGGCCACCGCGAACAACAATTGCACGAAGGCGTAAATCAGCGTGAGAGCCGCCACGTTCGATAAGTAGGCGTGCTAATAAACGGCCAATGCGACCAAAACCATAAAGAACGACGTCACGAGGTTCTGGACGTGCACCTTGGTTTAGTAATTCTGCAAGTTCTGCATTTAAAAACTCTTCGATTGAGCGGCCTTCACCTGCATTTTTATAAATGTAGGCATAAGCTAGCTTACCAAGGTCAACACGACCTGGTGCTAATTCCATTTTGCTGATCACTTCTAAGAATGGAAAGCTTTCACGAAGACGTAGTTTACGCTCTTCAAAGCGTGCTACTGTTTTGTGTGCTTTGATAACATCAATGGTGCTTGCGCTCACAAGAGGACGACCGTATACAGAGATTTCAACGCCTTTGTTACGGTATAGACGACCGATTAGGGGTTGCATGCTTTCTGCATAATCTTGACGCTCTTGCCAGCTGTTTTGATATTCTTGCTCGTGAGATAAGGTCATTTTTTCTGCCTAATAAACAATTTTCTTTGAACGGATAGCCCGAATGGGCACGGCTATTCTAATTTAAACTGCCGTGATTCTCCACTGTTACCGAACAATTCATTGCGTTAAACTAGTAAACTATTAGCTCTACCCTGTTTATTCGGGCGTAACCCCCTATAATTATAAAAAATCATTGAGGTCAAACTATGGCGTTTAAAAAGTCGCTAGTCTTTGCAGCGTTACTACTTGCTGGTTGCGACGACACCCTAACCTTGAACCAAGTGTGTAGCGAAACGCCTGGTTTTTGTGAAGACTTAAATAAAGACAGTCACTGTAAAGACGAACGTGCGTCGCTAATTTACGCGCGCTACCACGAATACAAGTCTCCAACGGACGAAAACAAATATGACTTGTTGCAAAATTTAGAAAGCTACAACCAATGTGTTTCTCGCGCCGCCAAAATTGAGCACATCAAGTTAAAAGAAAAAACCACTTCACGAGTGGAAGGTCATCTCACCGCACTAAAAGAAATGACGCGTATTTACAATGAAACAAAAGGCAGTAACCACCCAGGCCTGCTCTATTATCATTGGTCTCGTAACAGTGATCGCACAGCAATGAACAAGCTACTGAATATGCAAGACGACCCTAGGGTCCAAAACGATCCCGAAATTCAGCTTTTCCTCGCAGAGTTTTATGCCAAAGTAGATGACGATAAAACCGTTGATATTCTCTACCGCGTATTAGAGCTGAATAAAAGAGGTCATACCCCTAACCCAGAAGTCTATTCATCTTTAGTCAGTATTTTCTACAAACACGAAAAGTATAAGCATGCATACACTTTTGCCCGAGTGGCCCAGCTTTCTGGGGTTGAAGATATTGATATTATTCCAGTAACAAACCAACTGGCTTCAATGGGCAAAGATTTAGCCAACTTAGATTCATTGGCGCAAAGAACTTACGAAAGCATTCAAGCTGGGGAGTTTGTTTCCCCACGAGATTTTTGAGCTTAGTTATAAAAATCAAAACGGGAAGCCAATGCTTCCCGTTTTTGAGAATAAATGATCACTACTTTGCCAGTGCTACGTTAATAAATACCGCGGTCATTAAGATTGGGCAAACAAATCTAACGTACTGAGCAAACCAGTAATGTGCACCACGGGATTCTAAGTGGAGCTGATTACCGCGCTTCCAAACCCAGCCAACAGTAATAAAGTAGAACAGCCCCATCAATGGTAGCTGATATTGCGTGAATAGACTGATCACCAATTCGAACAACCAATCAAAGTTTAGAATAATCGTGCTCGATGCTAATAAGATAACTAACGTAACCAACCAAGTCGCTTGTTTACGTTGAAAGCCATGGTTTTCAACCAAGAAAGATACCGGAATTTCTGTTGAAGAAATGGTAGACGTTACCGACGCAATAGACATAAGCACAAAGAAAGTCAGGCTAACTAATAATCCCATTTCACCCATATTGGCAAATAGCTCGGGTAAAATGGCAAAAATCAACCGGCCTTCACCGATTAATTTGCCGTCTTGAAATACTTGAACACCATTTTGCTGCGCAACGAATATTGCAGGGATAATAAGTAAACCGGCCAAAAATGCGACACTGGTGTCTAGCATTGCAACACTAAACGTCAGCTTAGGTAGATTTTCATTCGGTTTTAAGTACGAGCCATAAATCATCATGCAGCCCACACCCAACGACAACGAAAAGAATGCCTGCCCCATCGCCGCAATGATCAAGTCAGGATCGCTAATTTTTGAAAAGTCCGGAACTAAATACGTTCTAAACCCTTCTGCTGCACCGTCTAATGTCGCCATATAGCCAATAAGGCAAAGCAGTAATACCAGTAACAACGGCATAAGTCTGCGCGACCAAGCTTCTATGCCTGATTTTACGCCTTTAAGAATAATGCTCGCAGTCAAAATTAACATTAGTGGCGTAAAGATAAAGTTTCTCAGCATCGAATCACCGCTAAGAAACTGATGTGCAGCATCTAGTTCAGCCATTTGCGCAAGAGGATCAAGTGCATGAGACAGCATCCACCCAGCCACGATGGAGTAAAAGCTGAGCATCACAATAGCACCAGCAAGGCCGATATACCCCGCCGCGGCTCCTATTTTCGGATTACCTTCACGCCAGGCTGTCTTAAGTGCTTTAACTGGGTTTGCTTGTGCCTGATGGCCTAAGTACAATTCTGTGTAAAGTGCAGGTAATGCGAGTAAGAAAATTACCGCAAAATAAACCAGTAAAAATGCACCGCCACCGTGGTTTGCGGCTTGTGTGGGAAATCCCCAAATATTACCAAGTCCAACAGCCGCACCAGCTGCTGCTAACACAAAGCCAAGTCGGCTTTGAAATCCATCGCGCGTATGAGCCATGTCTGTAATCAATCATTATTTTTGTAGACGGCCGATTATACGTACTTCCGCTAAAAATGCGAGAGGTTCGAGCCGTGCCTCAGAAACTCGAGTTGGGCGTCTCTAGAAAGTCCATTTCTTCTTCTGTTGAATCGCGATTGAGTATTTCATTTCGATGGGGATAACGGCCAAATCTATCGATAATTTTTTTATGCGCGACTTCAAAATCATAATTGGGCAGGTCGCGAAAATAATGATCTGCGGCACGATGGATGATGCGACTTTCGCTATGCATCATAGGTAGATATAAAAACATCAATTCAGTATCGTTGAGCTGGCGGTGGTAGCCCTTTTCGATGGCGTGTTGGGTGAGGCTTAGCGCCAATGCGTCACTGGCAAACGCCTCTGGAGTGTCTCTGAATATATTGCGTGAAAACTGATCTAAGATAATGATTTCACACAGCGCGCCAAGTGGTGTTGCTCTCCAGCTCGAAAGCTCACCTTGGTGCGCCATTTGGTGCAAAATACCGAAGCGATTTTTTATGATGCGATCAAAGTCCACAGACTTCTTCCACCAATCTGATTCAGTGCATTCAACAAACCAGAATTCGTAGACGTCTTTATAATTCATGATGGCACTCCTAGGGAAAAACAAACTTGATGGTCAGCAGACCCTAACCGTTATAAACAAAGTGCCATCCATTACTCAATAATGCAACTTTTTTATTAGTTCCTAAAAAACAATAAATTCACTTACGCAACCTCTAGTAATTTAGCATGAATTGACTGCACGACCTGATCTGACTCCTGCTGCTCAACTAAAAAGCACAGATTGTGCTTGCTCGCACCATGGCATATCAATCGAATATTAAACTCTGACAACACATCCATCAGGTTAAGTTGGCACTTCTTCAACTGGATCTCAGAACCTATCATGGCCACCAAAGTAAGATTATTTTCAACGGTCACATGACAAAACTCGCCAAGTTCATCCAAACAAGCTTGTTCTAACTCTGGTCGAGAAGCATTCGGCGCATTATCCAGCGTAAGTGCAACACTAATTTCCGAAGTCGTTACCAAGTCAACCGATATATTGTAATTGCTTAAAATGGTGAAGATACGAGCCAAAAAGCCGCTAGCAAGAAGCATTTCAGGGCTCTTTAACGTCAATAGTATTTGGTTTTTGCGTTGTGTCACTGCGCGAATGCCTGCTTGCGCCGTTTTCTCTTTTTCAATCCAAGTGCCACCCGCTTGCGGATCACGGCTTGAACCAACAAATACTGAAATACCTTTACGACTCGCTGGCAATATCGTTGCGGGATGTAACACCTTAGCACCAAATGTCGCCATTTCTGCCGCTTCATCAAAACTCAAACGAGGAATAGGTCTAGCCTTTACACACAAACGCGGATCGGTACTGAAAATACCAACGACATCGGTCCAAATATGCACACTTGACGCGTCAATTGCCTCTGCTAACAATGCAGCACTATAGTCAGAACCGCCACGACCAAGCGTAGTCGTCTGGCCGTATTGGTCACTACCAATAAACCCTTGCGTCACCTGCACTGTGTCGCCAAGTAGCGCGACCAAATTGGTTTGCGCAGCTTCACGCGTAGCTGCAATATTCGGATTCGCTTTACCAAATTGATTATCTGTTTTAAGCACTTTACGCACATCAAATCGCGACGCCTGAACCTGGTTATTACGTAGTATTTGGGTAAACAAATAAGAAGAAAAACGTTCGCCAAAGCTCAACATTTCATCGCATTGCTGTCTGCTAAGTGCAGGTAAACTCGCAAGGCTTTCAAATTCACTGAAAGTTTGCTTGTAACCCTCAACAAGATCAGCATCCAAAGACACTTGGTCGATAATCGCTTGCTGTATGTTTTCAACCGCTGCAACAACCGCTTTGCGCCCGGCCTCATCTTCCTTTTGTTGGGTTAGCGTTACAAGGTGATTGGTTACGCCAGCACACGCACTCACAACGACCACTCGAACATTTGGGTTGTCACGAACAATGTGAGCACAACGAGACATAGCCTCAAAGTCAGCGACACTGGTACCGCCAAATTTGGCTACAACATACTGCGAATTCATTTTCTCTCCTCTCGACTGTTGGCACAGTCAAATTTTATAAGGAGAACTCGGCATGGGATTTCTAAAAAGACGAACGCTTGAAATGACCTTTGCCAGAAGCTCTCCACCAATACGGTGACAGTTCCGAGGATTCAGCCTCGTAAACCGAAGAATCGTTGCGACGAGCAACTTTTCTCCTCGGCGAATACTTCCCTCACTAGTGGTCATTGGTCTCGTCACCTCACACTAACTACCTAAGCATCGCGCCTCTTCTGTTTATTTTGCCTTTGTTAATCTGAATAAAAGCAAAATAAAAGCCCGCAATAAATGCGGGCGATGTGAGAAAATTATCTTTTAGCCGTCTAGGTGTCAAGTTATTTATGAAAAACTTATCCCAAAGCGCTAAAAAATTAAATCCATTGGTCTTAAATAAGCTGACCCGCGAAATACGCGCCACTATATCCAATGGTATATGCGATAAGCAGGTAGATACTCATTTTAAGATAGCTTGAGAAGGTTAATGCTTTAACCTTACTCATTGCAATGATCCCCGCTGCAGAACCAATGATAAGCATAGAGCCACCAACCCCAGTCGCATAAGTAAAGGTTAGCCATTGCGCTGGAGTCATCGTAATATCTGCTTTTAATAGCGCAGCCGTCAAAGGCACGTTATCTACCGCCGCACTCATTAAACCGACCAAGTAGTTTGCGTATTCCGGTGCAAGATGCAGATATAAATCGGTAAACTTAGACAGTACACCGACCTCTTTCAACGCGCCAACTAATAAGAGCACACCCACAAAGAACAACAAGGTGTCATATTCAATTTCACGGATATAGTCGATGATTTTCTTATTAACGTCTTTCTTGCGCATCAAGAATTGCGCCATTAAGAACATCAAAGACAAGCCAAATAAGAAAGTTAGCATCGGCGGTACATGGTATTGCACGCTTAAGAATAACGTAGCAAAAATGGTTGATAAGAAGATGAGCGCAATGGTGATATCGGTCTTTTCAATTCTGCGTAATTCAGCCTTTTCAAAAATGATCTTATCATTCATGCCGATTGATAGCATCGCAGCTAAGATAAATACGCTAAAAATAGAAGGGGCAATTAGTAAAAGCAGATCAGGGATGGTTACTTTATCGGCCAAAAATATCATCAAGGTGGTTACATCACCGGTGATCAATGATACCCCACCGGAGTTAACACTGAAGATGATTAATGTCGCATATCTAATTAGCTTTTTCGGGTCTAATTTCAAAGACATGACTACAGCTAATGAAATAAGCGTCGCGGTGATGTTATCCGATATTGACGAAAATACGAATGCAAAAGCACCGACCAAAAACATTAGCTTGCGTTCGCTAATATGGGTTGGCATGATCCGGTGAACAATATTTTGGATAAACCCTTTTGAGTTCAAGTAGGCCACAAACGTCATGGCAGCCATTAAAAACAGCCAAAGCGTCGCGATTTCCAAAATGTTATGGTCTAGTTCAATTTGTACAATTTCTGGGCTTTGACCATGAATTGGAGAGATAAAGGCGATAATCCAACATAAAGTACCAAAAAAAAGCGTTGTTTTGGCCTTGTTTACGTGAATAATATCTTCTATAACGATGAGTATAAAAGCGATGGCGATCAGGGTTAGAATAATGGGCGTGACCATAATGCGCAAACAACCTGTAATTAAATGTAACAAGGGGTGGGTTCGATTTCGGGGCGGATTCTAGCACCATCGCAGGCCCCATGCCACGTACAATAAACATTTTGTGACAATTTGATGAAGTGGTGATGAAACTTCTCTACTACACACTGGAAAGTTATGATCCCAGCAAAAAAATTATTAAATACGATAAATGAACACTGGAGCGTACTCGAGCTACTTTTTAAACGATTTAAGCTCGCAGATTTCAGTCTAAAAGATGTACAAAACATCCTAAAGCAGAAAAATTCTAGCTGGTCGAGTGAACGAATATATAAAGAAACCAATCGATTACTCCAACAAGAAATTATTATTCCTTTAGCTAAATCTTCACAGTTAGAAATCAACCGTGCAATCGCTGACTTCGCCAGCTTTCTTTTACAAGAAGAAAGCCTCGGTTTAGCGGAAGAGATCACGGTGCTGGTAAAAGACTTAGAAAGATTAGGTAATCGCATCGCACAAGCCGGTGAAGAGGCTGACTACTCTGAGCTACGCCGCTTTAGCCGCATTATGGACGAACGCGTTCGTAAAATTGTTAAGCTGTTCGAGCATAACGAAAGCGCTATCATGAACTTGGTTGAACAAGCAAAGTCTGACACCTCAACGCTGTCTCTTGGCATGAGATATAAAGCCGTATTAGAAGCTTTTGACGAATATATCGAACCTATGTTGGAAATGGTCGATATTCATGGCCCTTTCCAACGCTGCTTCGATCAAATAGAGCTTCAGGTCAGTGAACAAATTGACGAGATTGAACAATTAGGCCGTGGTGCTGCAGACAAACGCATGCTGGAGCAGCTCAGAACACGCATTTTAGATATGCACCTCATTGGTAGAGAAAGTTTAAGCCGCAGTGCCGATCTCCTCATGCCGTTACGTGAAGAGCTACGCCGCAATACACTCATTACGCGGCAAGCCTCTAAAGTCCTTGGACAAATTAGAAAGCGCGGTGTTGACCGTTTACTCTCACCAGTTCAACCAGAATTTGTGTCAGACATTCAACGTTTTAACCTTGGGCAAAAGCGTCACATGGTCGCATATATGGCAAGTCTCGTTGAATTTGAGCATGAAGAATATCAGCTGCCCGATCACGACGATGTGCCAGCTTATCAAAGCCCTAACATTCCAGATTACAACTCGGTAAAAACGAGATTTCAACAAACCGGTAAAAAGCGCCAGGCACTATTGGGCTTTTTAAGCGATAGCTACCCTGATCTTGAAGCAGACGAAATGCTGTTCCTTTATCAAAAACTGATCAACGAATCTGACTTGGCACTTAGCCAAGAGCAACAAAAGAGTAAGATCACTATCGCATCGCATACCTTCTCTTTATATCCATTTAGTGCCAAAGCAAAACAAGATTAGCATTATGACGACAATTAACTTAGACATGCTCAATGAACTCCAAGCCATTAATAAAAAACTGGTGAGCGGGTATCATATCAGTGAGCAAGACACTACCCTTTGGCAAGAGTTAGATCAGCAAATTGATAGCTATCAAGCGCTATTTTCAGCCTTAGGCCATGATTTACAGCACGATGCCCGTGGTTTTTATTATTTGGCAAGCGATGAAAGCACGCCAAATATGGGGAAAATTTCCCGTGCGATTGCCCTAACCATTTATATTTTAATTGAGCACTATGCCAACCAAGGTAAAGATCCGCTTCGCGTACTATTTGATGAAAGCTGCGATTTAGAGCTAATGCAAACCATAGTACAGCTCAATAAGCATCTTTTTGACCAGTTGGAGATTTTTTCGGGCTCAGATCTCAGAAAAGACGTGTTTTTACGTATGGTGAGACTGGGTCTAGCCCGTGAGGTTGAGCAAGGCTTTATGCTACTTGCACCGATTTATCGCTACATTGATGCGCTAATGGAAGTAAACGAAGAACAATATGATATTGAGGACGAGCTATGAGCGAGCAGTTGTACGGCCTAAGTAAACTCGCATTATTAAATACCGCCGGATACGCTAAGTGTGTCATTCCTCTGGATAAAAGTGCGTCTATCTGCGCCCCGAATAACACCGGTAAAAGCTCGGTGATCAATGCGCTACAGTTTCCACTTATCAACGATTTAAGACTGACTGAATGGGATGGCCACGATTTAGAAGAAACGCGTAAGTTCTACTTCTCTTCTGATCAATCCTATATTTTGCTTGAAGCCAACCTCCCCCACGGCGATGTGGTCATTGGCGTTGCGGGACTGGGTAAAATCGCCGGCTACGCGCATCAGTTTTTTTGCTATCAAGGCAAACTGAATCTTGATGATTACACCCAGGGTAAAAGTATCATCAAGTACACCAAGCTATTTAATCACTTACAGGAAAAACAACTTAAGCCTGTAGAGCTAAAAGCACAAGAACTTAATGCCCTGCTCACAGGTGGTGCCACACCATTTGATGGCGATATCAACCTGAAGATGATCCCACTGAATAATGTCCAAGATGCGCCTGTATATAAAGAAATATTCCGTCGTATTTTGAATCTGCACAAACTCGGTGCACAAGACGTAAAGCGCTTTATGCTCAAGGTGTTCGAACGCCATATGTCGAACTCGAAAGTCGATTTTTATGAAGTCTGGCGTCGCGCTTTTGATAAGGTTAACCGTGCGCGTCGTGAACTAAATGCGCTGGAGTCAATGCAAGAGCCAATTTCAGCCCTTGAGAAAATGCTTGAAAATGAGGCGGTATTAAAAGGTAAACTGGCGGCTTACGCACCGAAACTCGATTTAGCTTTGGTTGAATATGATAACTATCACAACGAGCAAATTGCAGAGCTGGCAACACAGCTAGAAGACATAGAAGCTGAAAAGCGCGAATTTGAGTCTAAGCAGCAGCTGTACGTCCAACAGTCTCGAGATATCGAGCGTAAACAAACCCAAATAGAACAATGGTTTACTGATTTCCACGCGTTAAAACGTGAATTTGAACTAACGAATCATGCAACGCTTAAAACCAATTTAACTCTGTTGAAAAAGGAATATGAGCAGCTTTCCTTCTCTATTAATAGTGCACAGGGGCAAAGTCTCCATACCCTTGATTTCCGCATCAACGAAACACAAAAGCAGATTAAGAGTTTAAAACTGCAACTCAAGAACCTTGAGTTCAACCTGTTTACTCGTATGCGTGAAGATCTTTCTTTAAAAGAAGTGGAAGAGATCTCACGGATCTTGAATCCGGATTTGTTATCGTTTTCAACCACCTCTCAAGGTGAAATTGATATCACCGACGAAGATGCCTTTGGCGCATTTTTGGAGTCCCTATCTAAGTCAGTTCAAGGTGGTGAGCTTAAAGTACCTGGTGCTACCGTTAAGTTGAAAAAACTGAGTCCAGTACAAATGCAAAGCGGTGAGAACAAAGCCCAACTGCAAGCACAGCTGGAGTCACTACAACAGTCGCTTAACGACTTAAAGCAGCAGCGTGAAGTCGCCGCAAACGTCGCTGAAAAACAAAAAGAACGTGATGCTCTATATGATGAACTAATGGCTACCGAAGCGGCCATGAAACGCTTTGAGCAATATCAAACCATGTTGCAATCCGTCGATGCTCAGCAAGCACTAAAAGAGCAGCTAGAGATGGAACGTGAGCAAGTTGATGAATATTTACATGATATTCAGCGTAATGCCGGTTCGATTTCAGATCGCCGCTCTATCATTAAAAGCAAGCAAGACTTGTTGGTGCGCCAAGCCGACCGCCTAAAGCAAGTGAAGTCAGAACGTATCGACCACACACTAGACCTATATTCGGGTAAGCTGGCACCGTATGAAATAGAAATTAACCTAGATTTTGATAACCTGTCTGAAGTGACCCACCAGTTTAATAAAGACTGTAATGAGCTTAGAAACTTAGACGTTAATGTGCGTAATACCTACTTGCATATCTACAATGCTGGGATCACTAAGTTTGAAAACGAGTCAGACGTTACTATTAAGTATCAAAAGCTGATCAGCGCGTATCACAACCTAGATAACGAACGAGATGCCGTCGATAAACAAGCACGAGTGGCGCTCACTGAAGTGGCCGCAACCATTAAAGGACTGCGTCAAGACTTAGACCGCTTACGCCGAGAGATGAACAGCTTTAACAAAGGCATAAGCCAGCATCGTATCTCTAACTTGCAAGCGTTTAAGATTAATGTGATCCCTCGTAAAATGCTTATCGATAGCATAGACACCATTATCAGCACTTCAGATTTATACGAAAAAGGCGAAAGCTTAGACTTACTCAGCGAGCAGCCTAGCTCAGAAAAGTCCGTTAATGAGGCGAAAGATCACATCATCAAACTTGCAAGTGATAAAGCGGGATTGATGTTAACCGACCTCTTTGACATTCGCTTTGAAGTGGTCAACCGCGCGGGTGACATTGAACACTTCGATAAAATTGACTCGGCCGGCTCAAACGGTACACGGATCACCATCAAGCTTTTATGTGGCATGCTATTTATTCGTTATCTGTTATCTGATCAAGAACAAGCGATGTATCGTATCCCAATTTATATCGATGAAGCTGCGGATATCGACCCACAAAACCAAAAGGCCATTATCGAAACCGCACTAAGCTTTGGGTTTGTGCCAATTTTTGCATCGGTGAAACCACAGATCAGCTGTGACTACCTAGTGCCGATCCGCAGTGTTGCACAAGGTAGCCAAAACTGGGTAGATGAAAAAGACTGGATAGAAGTGGAACATTAATCTCAAGTTAATGTCTTAGATACAATTATTAAAGGATGCTTGTCTCTACCATTTAACGCCTTAACACGTTAAGGTAGAGCAAACATCCGACTAAGGAGTAAAGACACATGTTTAAGAATATTGTTATCGCCACTTTGGCGCTGATGTTAGCGGCCTGCGCCAAAACCCCTGATTGGGATTATGATAAGTCTGTACAATTCGCTAACTATAAAACCTATGCTTGGTCACCCGAAGCGGACCTAAAAAATAATGGTCGTGAATACCAAGTCAATGACTTAATGGAAAAGCGGATCCGCAGTGCCATTCAAAACGAAATGAGCAAACAAGGTTTCACCCTCACCGATCCGCAATCGGCTGACTTACTGGTTAACTATCACGCATCAGTTGATACAAAAATTGAATCTGACTCGCTTCACACCACGTATGGTGCGCGTTGGAATTACTGGGGTATTGGCTGGCAAACACAGACCACAACACGTGAATATGAAGTGGGCACGCTAGTACTAGATATGGTAGACAAAGCGTCTAACCAGTTAGTTTGGCGCGGTGCAAAAGAAGGCCGCTTACGTAGCAACCAATCACCAGATCAAAGAACAGAGTCAATAAACAAAACCATCTCAGAACTATTGGCTAACTTCCCTCCCAAAGCACAGCATTAAGTTTTATAAGTGGAGTATGTATTACTCCACTTCTACATCTACATCTACATCTACATCTACATCTACATCTACATCTACATCTACATCTACATCTTCCAAAAATCTATCACCATAATGCAAACTCTAAAAATAGCCAAACAGCCCACCAACAAACCCATAAAATTAACATAAATTCAACACAACTTCATTCTCAGCGTAAGCTTCGCCATGCCCCAAGCTAGGCTCATCAAATAAAAAACCAATAAACACTTACAATCCAATGACTTACAAAGAATTAAGTTGAAGAAAATAAGTGCAAACCAACGTCACACTCTAACAAGTCAAAATAAAAAATTTGACACTGCATTATCATTTAATGTACAAATATTTCGAGGATGTATCCTCAAGGTATAATTTAACTTTTAAGAAGGAATTAAAAATGATCGTTGAAGCACCAAAAGAAAAAATTTCTGTTGCAGAAAAACTAGATGCGTTAAAAGCTAGCTTTTCAGATCAAACACTAAATATTGCAAACGTTGACCAATCTCGTGTTGATAGCATTGCGATTGCTCCACCAATTACCGCTTGGAACTGGTCTAAGTCGTTCGAGAAGTAACCACCTTTTGGTTGATTAGCTGTTAAAGATGTGCAGTGTTAACAGCTTTATTTAGGACGAATGTTATGAATATTTTAACGAGCGAATTACCCAGTTGTCTGAAGTTTGAGAACGACTCCTTTGTTGAGATATTTACGCGATGTAAATTAACATTAATGATAGATATCATTGAGAAAGAGGTATTATCAAACAAACCGCTCTCAGAATTGTTTGATAAGCTCTCTGAAAGACTGTCAACTAATGATCTGTACCAGCTTTTAAAATTACCAAGATTTTGGAATACATTGATCGCACGCCGTGGTGATGAAAAATATCAATCAACGATAGAGAGATTACTAATTACAGAACTTTCTTTCTTGGAATTTAACCCTGACTATATTATCCAAAGTGATTTCATTGATGAAACCTCAGTCACTTGGAACTTACGCGGTAATCTTGGTTATCAAGCATCCTCAGATAAACTGTTTAAAAATCAAAATGTTCATCCCGACTCAAACATTCTTCTAGACTACTTTAGTGACCTAGCAAGAGGTGTCCAAAAAGATATTCCTTGGGACGATACGGGCATTACTCCAGAGCTTATTCAATGCTCGACTCCAAAAATTTACAATGCGCTAGATTACATAAAAGCGGTTTCAGATCCGTGCTACACAATTTTAAAAGAGAGCATTTGCTCAATAGCAATCCGGTTTGATAAGACAAAAAATCGTTTTAACTGTGCTTCAACTAATATTAGCAATGGCTTAATTGTCTTGATTAATCCTAATCTTAGTGAGGTGAGTGTTGAAACAATTGCCGATGCTATCGTTCATGAGATGACACATAATCTATTTGACCTAGCTGAATTGTATGAGCCGTGTCTACCAACAAAATTTCACTCTCGTATCATCAAATCGCCTTGGACAGGTAGAATGTTAGATCCAAATACCTATATTCAAGCCTGTTACACTTGGTATGGTTTGAAGAATTTCTGGCGAAAGGCGTATGCTTATGAGCCTTCAGATAATGCATATTATTATCTACAACAAGCATCTAGAGGCTTTTCATCATCAAGCTTTTTAGATGCTATCACTGATTCAAAGTTTGAAATAGAACAAAGACTATTCGACACGCTCAAAAATTTGCAGAGTTTAGGTAGTTAAGATGTCTAAACTATTGAGCGATGGAAAAGCACTTTCCGCTGTCACTGGGGTTTTATCTTTATCACTGGGCGCTGTCTTACTTGGATTGATGTTTATTTTTTTTCTAGCAGACAGCTCTATAAATTCTGGACTTTCCAGCGACATATATAAAATTGAAACCCAATTTAACCTACCATCCGGTGAAACCGTGGTAAGCTCTAAAGCGCCTGCTGCACTTATACCTGTATTAGAAAAAGATCAAGCTGTAAAAAGGGTAGGCAAAGTTTATCGTGAGAATATAACTATATTATATAATGATATAGAATTAAAAGGCACTGAAGTCTATGCATTAGATAAAACTGCACAACTCATGCTAAATCTAGGCTCTGAAGAGCTGGGTATAAGTGGAGCTTTCATCTCGTCCACGCTCGCTGAAAAGATAGCGGAAGATAAGAGTAAAATAATTGGAAAAACAATAAAAATAAACAATACTGGTTTATATAGAATAGAGAAAGTAATAAAAATAGATGACACCTTATCAATCCAACCAGATGTGATTGTTAACTTCGATCATTTATATAATGGAAAAATAAAAGAAAGTTATACTGATTGGTATGACACTCATCTTCATCTATTTGTCGAACTGGTAAACAGAAATGACCTAGATCTAGAAAAAATCGTTAGTAGTAACGCACCGCAGATCCCTGGGGCGCCTTTCACCCCAAGTTCATTTATTAACCTTTCAAAAAGAGCAGTTTCAGATCTTCATTATGATAAGAATCACCCTGACGCGCTTGGAATTACATTTTCAAAATCAAGCTTATATCTAATCTTTGGAATCTGCATATTTTCTTTCATTCTTGGAACCGTTGGATTTTTAAGCTCGATAATCTCAATAAAAATCTCTCAATTAGATCGTATAAAGACATTAACAAGCATTGGCGGTAGCGAAATACAGATTATCTTTATTTCTCTACTAGAAAACAAAAATTCTCTTATCATAGCCAATATCACATCAGCTATATTATTTTACCTTATCCTCCCACCTCTTTCCGGTGAGTTTGATATTTTATCTACGATCAACACAGAGGAAAAATTATTTACATTATCCTTGATAATAATAACAATTACATCCCTATACACTCTATCTAATGTGTTTGTTATTAAGAGAGTTCTATCGTATCAAAGCAATGAGTCCATCACCAAATCGACAGGACTAAAAACAATGTGGCTTACAAAAGTCACTGTGTTTCTTCAGATGTTAATCACTTCTATTGTAATTTTTATCGCAGTTAGCTTAACTTATGAACTGTTTACCGAAAAAAAGGCCGACTACGGCTACGATATCGCAAAAAGCCACTTTATAAAGCTAGATGGTGTTAATGATGTAAGTCCTATTACACTGAGAAATAAAATCAATGCCGAATATGGAGAAGTTTCTGCTGTAGCTAGCTGGCACCCATTTGATAAATCATCACACTTTGTCACGGTTTCCACAGCACAACAAAAAATAGATCAGAGTATCACACCAATTAACTACTTTTATGCAGGTGAAGAATTTATAAAAGTATTTGGTCTAAATCCGCTAGACTTAGACAGTATCATTCACTCAAATTATGACAGCCATATAAATGGAAAGACAAGGGTTGTAGTAACTCAAGCATTCGCAAATTTATATGACAATATTCCTATCGAAAAGTTATCAATGCATAAATTTTATGCTGACTTAGGGAATGGCGTAGAAGAAATTGAAATAGTTAAAGTAGTTAGTGACTTTTTTTTAAGTAAGGTAAAACCATTTCATGATCCTATTATGATTGTCCTTAATGAAGAGAAAGCAACATCGGTATTACTTAACACTTCTAACCGAATTGTCGATCGTATAAGCATAAATAATAAATTAGATTTTAGCTCAAGCTATGCAGCACTTGAGTCAGAGTATTCAGACTTATCAAAAATCGCAAATTATTTACTTTGGGTTGTCGCTCTGAACATAGTTTTGATTTCCCTAAATACAATTGCCAACAGCTTAGTTGATGTAGAGCGTAATAGTTACACTCTAGATATAATGAAGCAACTAGGAGCTGGATTGAAAGATATCTTTTCTTACACCCTAAAAAACAATATTTATTTATATACTTTTTCTTCTTTAGTTGGAACTTGCATTGGTTATTATATTCTTAAAGACAACCTTTTGATATCTGATAACTTCTCCTTTGGTTTTACGAGCTATATATTTTCTTCTATGGCCATCGCAGCCATCTTCATCAGCGTGATAATTCTTAGCTTTTTTGTTGTTAGCAAAAAGTATCTAGAGAGGCAGTAAAGATTTAAATGGACACTATAATAGAAAACCCTAAAGGTAAGCGTAAAAAGATAGTAGCGTTCTTCTTATTAATGACATTCATCTTTTTCTTTCTTTTATTCCACAGCAACAAGTCGATATCAAGTATACCATATGAAAAAGCAAAAATTATTGCCGTAACAAACTCTCATTCAGCAATTACATCTATAGGTACGATACGTCCGATGAAATCTATCAAGCTGTCCTCTGACATTGGCGGCAGAGTAAAAAGCTTTATCAATCGGCAACATACACTTGTAGAAAAGGGAGATGTTATTTTAGAGCTAGAAAACTATGACTACACATTAAAGTTGACAGAAAAAATGGCTCAAATATCAGAACAGATTAGTAATTTGGAAAATATGAGATTAAATTTGAGGCGTGAGCTTACCTCTTCAAAGCTGTCATTAGAAGATGCCCTTTATAACGTAGATGTACTTGAAAGAGAACTAGATCAAAAACTCAGGTTATTAGAAAAGAATCTTTCTCAAAAATCAGATGTAGAAGACATAAAAAGTAACCTGACTCGATGGAAAGAGAAACAAGGTGTTCTGACTAATTACTACCAATCACAACATAATCAAATTACACATCAGCTAAAGCAGATTGGTGAAACGGTGGAAATACTAAATAGTTTGCTACTCAAGCTTCAGGAGAGCGAGCAGCAGCTTCTTATTAGGGCCCCTATCACAGGCAACCTTGTTGGCTTTGATGTCGAGTCAGGACAACAGATATTGCCTAAAGAAGAATTTGCTTCCCTAGATATGGTGGGTGAATACTTAATCGAAGTAGAGTTAAATGAATTTTATCTAGAGCGAATCAATAAAGAAACAAGAGCTACAGCCAAGATAGACAATAAAAATATTAACTTAAAGATATTAAAAATATTCCCATTAATTAAGCAGGGAAAGTTCAAAATGAACCTTGAGATGCCAAATACCGATGAATGGCAAGGTAACATTAAAGTCGGCCAATCTGTCGAAATAGAACTTGCCAATAGCGATAAGAATATCCTACCTACACTTCCAGCCGAAGCAACGTTTCAAAAAGGTGATACCACATTCGTATATCTTCACTCGGATAAACAGAGTAAGGCTATTAGGACTCCTATCCTTATTAAGGAAAGGATTGGGGATCGAGTAGTGATTGATGCTCCTATGGTGTTAGGTAAAAGCGTCGTAATTTTAGATTGGAACAAAAAATATAAGGAGGAATTATACATTGAATAGCGTCATTCAACTTGAGTGCGTGTGTAAGCACTTCTATACAAATAAAATTAAAACTACTGCCTTAAATAAAGTATCTCTACAAGTTGATAAAGGTGAATTTATTGCCATTACAGGAAAGTCAGGTTCAGGAAAATCAACATTACTCAACGCAATTGGATTATTCTCGAATATTGACTCCGGTAGTTTACATTTAAATGGTTTTGATGTTTCAGCGATATCTCAAAAAAAGAAATTAAAGTACAGAAGAGAACATTTGGGGTATGTGTTCCAGTCTTTCAATTTAATCCCTGACCTATCAGTGTTGGATAATATTATGTTGCCACTCAAATTTAGGGGTGTGCCACACAAAGATAGACTAGGACTGGCAGAGCAAGAATTAGAGCGTATGGAATTAATTGCGAGGAAAGATCATTACCCTAGTCAATTATCTGGCGGTCAACAACAGCGGGTTGCGATTGCCCGAACAATGGCGTGCAAACCAAGTATTATTCTTGCGGATGAACCGACGGGAAATCTGGATGAAAAAACTGGCCAGCGGGTCTTAGATATACTGCTGGAAGTAAATGACACAAGCGCTTCTACAATCATAATGGTAACGCACAGCGCTGCTGCAGCAAGTGTTGCAGGTAGGCGAGTAAGTATGGTTGATGGTGAATTAGTTAATTAAGGAAAATAAATTATGCTCGGTGATATTTCTATTAAAGTTATTGATGCTGCAGAAAACAGTAAAGAAACCGTAGACATAGAAGTGAGTGATTATCAGTACTCTCGCTTAGCATCTCAACTTATTGGTGAGATCAAAGACTATGATATTTTAGACGATGAAGAATTAGCTCTTTTCAGAGAAGAAAAAGCAAGCGATTTCAAAGCAAAGCCACTAAAAGCAAGTAAAGTTGTAGTTGTACTCAAGGCTACACGTCTATGCAACTTACGCTGTACATATTGCCATTCGTGGGCAGAAGGACCAAATCAATCTATAAAATTCGAAAACCTCGTTTCAATTGTTAAACGAATATTAGCAATCCCAAATGTATCTCGAGTGGAGTTTGTTTGGCACGGTGGAGAAGTAACACTTCTTAGACCATTGTTCTTCAAAAAGTTGATTTGGTTACAAGAACAATTTAGACGCCCAGATCACTTCATCACCAATACTATGCAATCAAACGCAGTTAATATATCGGATGAGTGGCTCACTTTCTTAAAAGGCATTGGCATGTCCGTGGGAATTAGCTTTGATGGTGTACCAGAAATCAATGATACTCGGAGACTTGACGTCCGAGGAAGACCAACCAGCATTAAGGTTGCTGAAGGAATTCGACGGCTTAAGCATCATGGTATAGCCTACGGTGCTTTAATAGTCGTCGACAAAGATGTATACAACTTAGATCCTGAACGACTTTTAAGCTATTTACACTCAATTGAATTAAATGACATAGAATTTCTGAACATCGTCCCAGATAACCGAGCAAAGCCTGGTGATGATATCGGTAATGCCTACATTAGCTACAAAGAATACATTGAATTTTTAAGCTGCGTTTATCGTGTTTGGTACGGGCACTACAAAGACAAAGTTAGAATCAGAATGTTTGAAAATTTTATCGATGTTTTATCGGATAAAACTAAGCAACTTTCCGCTTGTTATTGGGCAGGAAATTGCTCTCAAGAAATAATCACTGTCGAACCAAACGGTGATGTTTCACCTTGTGATAAGTATGTTGGAGATATTGGCAGTATTTACGGCTCACTTCTAAATTCAGATCTAGCCACCCTGCTCGAAAAGTCAAATCATAATCAAGCATCTGTAAAAGAAGAAATTGACGCGACGGATCGTATGCGAGAGTGTGAATGGTTCTCAATTTGTAATGGTGGTTGTCCGCATGACAGAGTGATAAATGCTCGCCATGTCGAAGACTATAATGATAAATGTTGTGGAACTGGTAAATTACTTAGAGTTATCGAAGAGTCAATATAAAGAATGATATTTATCCCAGAAGGTATTGTTTTTCAAAAACTTAAAACTCTATGTGCGAAACAGCACTTTACGCTATTCATTGTGGCTGTACTTAATGTTTTAGTCGTCATCAGTTCATTTGGCATTGCCTATACTGTTGAGCTACTGTTTCAAGAGTCAGTCACGAGAGAACGTTTAAACTATTTTGTCTCATTTATCTTGCTTTTATTAATTACATTCGTGCTTTCGAATGGCTTGAGGCAAAAACTCGTATTTGATATAAAGGAAATGCTAAGCAATAAACTACTTAGCTTTGCAATGGGGAGAATGCTATATAAGCAACAAGAGTTATTTGATGTTACTTCCCCTTCCAAGCTTTATTCTAATATCGACTATGATGTTAAAGCTATAAACACCTACGTCCACTTTATTTTAAGCATTTTCTTTCAAGCTTCCGGCACTTTATTGTGTGGCCTAATTTATTTATTAGCCACCAGTTTGTACATGACTTTGCTTTCAATAGTCACCGTTCCGCTGGTTATTCTTATCATTTTTAAAGTAAGCCAGCGAGTTTCCGAGGCCAACGCCCATAAACGGGAAACCGTTGCTAATCTAAACTCGACAATCATTGAATCATTATCAGGTATACAATCAATAAAAATCCATAGAATGGAAGCCTTACTTGGAGAACAAATAGAATCGGGAGCGAGTCAAGTCTACAATGCAACTAAAAGACTTCATTCTTTAGAATCTATTGTATCTGGATTAATCATTTTGGGCAGTTTCTCTAGCGTGATCTTTGTTTTGTGGGTAGGCGGGTTGAATGTCATAGAAGGTTCAATGGCGTCGGGAGAATTAGTCGCGTTCATTATGGTATTATTACTGATGTCGTACTCCTTCGCCTCAATAAGTGACATAAACTCCGTTACAACGAAGGCTCGAAACGCAGTTAGCAGCTTAGATAGTTTACTAAATCAAGAGCCCGCTGAACGACTAGCTTCCGCCACCAAAGATACGTCAACACACAATAAAATTGAATTAACCGACCTGTCGTTTAAATATCAAAAGGCAGATTCTGAATCATTATGTGCTATAACGCATAAATTTAAAGAGCATAAAGTTTACTCTATTATCGGCCGCTCTGGCTCCGGGAAAAGCACTTTAATAAAGCTAATTGCGGGTTTATATCAAAGCTATCTAGGTGAAATTCTCATTCATCAGAATCAAAAAAACTCACAATCGACTCACCAAAAGGTCACGATGGTCGAACAAGATCCTTTCTTTTTCAGTGGACCACTTTGGCAAAATATCACTCTACAACTCAGTTTTGATAATGTCGACGAGTTAAAGCTCAAGCGAGTGTCTCAGCTCTCAAACTTTGATGTCGTCATGCAAAGCAATGGCTTTACCTTTAATAGCGAAGTCACCTTGAATGCCGCAAATTTATCTGGTGGAGAAAAACAGAGACTTGCGATAGCAAGAGCGCTATATTCAGACAGTGATATACTCATTTTAGATGAAGCTACAAACTCTCTCGATCTCGCCACTGAATCCGGTCTTCATAGTCACTTAAAAGAAATAGCAAAAAATAAAACTGTACTAATAATCACACATAACCTAAATAGCATCTACCTTTCAGATCAGGTTATCGTAGTTGATAGCGGGCAGATCGTGGCTACTGATACGCCACAAAATATAATAAAGAATGAACACTTTAGAAAAATAAGCAAAAACCCCGAAACCTTACAAAAGGAGTGTTGAGAATGGAGTTAAATTATAAAGTCATCATCATTGGTGCTGGACCTGCGGGCTTACAATTAAGCTATTATCTTAACAAAGTAAATGTGTCCCATATTGTTTTGGAACGTGCAAAAGTTGCAGGAAGCTTCTTTGAAACTTATCCAGTCCATCGTAAATTGATATCGATAAATAAGGTAAACACGGGCTTTGATAATAAAGAGAAGAACCTTAGATGGGACTGGAATTCACTACTAAATGGCGACGATAAGTTTTCTTTTAAAGACTTTGATAAATCTTACTATCCGAGTGCGGACAACCTTGTGAAATACCTTGGTGAATTCGCGACAAAGTACGAGTTACCTATTCATTACGAAACCCACGTTGCAAAGGTTACAAAAGACGACCACCAATTTACAGTCGTCGATGGTAACGGTAAAGAATATGTAAGTGAGATCTTAGTTGATGCCACAGGGATCGGCGAACTCAACATTCCTAATATAAAAGGCATTGAGCACTCTATAGCCTATACAGAAATGAATAACGACGTAGCTCAATTCACAAATAAGAAAGTACTCATATTAGGGAAAGGTAACTCGGCATTTGAAACAGCTGATAGCTTATTAGAAGTCTCATCAAACACCCATTTAATAAGCCCAGATGATTTCAATTTTGCTTGGGTCAGCCACTACCCCGGGCATTTACGCTCAGTGAATCAGGCGTTTCTAGATACTTTTTTCTTGAAACAGCAAAACGCGATCTTAAACGGAAAAATTGCATCAATTGAACAGTTAGATTCTGGGCAGTATTTGGTAGATATGATTTTTTCAGAGGATGGAGAATCAGAAAAAAACACTTATGATTACGTCATAAACTGTACAGGGTTTAAGTGTAACTTCGATCACTACGCACCAAGTACTTTTCCTGAGTTGTGCTTGAAAAACATGTTTCCTAAGCTTAATCATAAATGGGAAAGTAGTAATATTCCGAATCTGTTTTTTTGCGGAGCGAATATGCAATGCAATGACTACAAAGATTCCTCAACTCCTTTTATACACGGAATTAGGCATAACGCGGAGTCATTATCTGAAATAATTATCAAGAAATTGAATCTTGTAGCCCAGCAAAGTAGAAAGCAACTTGATTCTTCTTCGGAATTATACAATGAGATCAGCGAGCGTATAAAATCAGCAACCACAATTTGGTTTTTGTTTGGGAACGCTTATGATTTGTATTCAAAGAAACCAAATGGTGGCTTTGAATTTTTTGAAAGCGTCCCAAAACTTGTTTACGAAAATGAGGAACAGTTTAAGCAATTTTCAGGTTTTAGATTGGAATTTAGCTACCGCATACCAAGTGATAAAGATGAGCAACTCAAGTTTTCTCAACATGGCTTTTTACATCCTGTAGTCAGCAAGTATAAAAATGGTGAGCTAGTCGATGAGGTTCATATGTTAGAAGATATCTATGGTGAATGGGAAGATTTAAGCAAGTTGGACAATGGTATAAAGGAACTAATTGTATCTAATTTCGCGTAAGTATTAACAACGCAAGTAAGCTAGGAGTTCCCGTTAGTTTACTTGCGTTGATAGGATTGCCAATCTAGCTACTTGTTGCAACTGCATTAGTATCATGACTTTTGCGAGCGCCACTTAGCATAAATAATAGAGACAAAATATAACGTCGACTCATAATGCTTCCTTACTTAGATTTTTGGTTTTTAACTCATTAATTATCTTTGCATCCATCCAGTAGATGTCGACATTGGAATTCTCGTTATCCATCCCTCGATTAAACAATATGTATTTACCATCCCAAGTAACGTAAGCGTACCGCTAACTACACCTAGAGGCTAACATGCCAGGGCAGTAAACTGTTGATATCGTACTGTGGCTGGGTTAATTCGTTTAAGCAATGCATCACATAATCGAATGGGGTGTGGCCGTTTGCTCTGGCTGTTTCGATCACGCTGTAGAGGATTGCGCTACTCTCAGCGCCACTTGTGGTGAAGCTAAACAGCCAGTTCTTTCGCCCTATGACGAACGGTTTGGTAGTGTCACCTTCCCATAAAATGAGACATGCATAATTGGAGTTTTCTGCAATCATTAAAGCAGGAGACTAACTATGAAAAAATCACGTTTTACCGAATC